>DATKYA010000073.1:0-4550 GCA_035528775.1 Planctomycetota bacterium
TGTCCGACTATCACGGGCTCATCATCGAACCGGGAACGGAGGTGAACGTCCGCGCGCTGCTGCGGGCGTGCGGGCTTGTCGTGTGGGACTTCAACCACCTGGTTGCTTCGCAGAAGGCGTTTGAGCCGTACCGGAAGGCGATCGACGAATCGCCATACATGGATTTGTCGCGCGGCTACGAGTCGTACGTGGCCGAACGGCGCGACGCGGGGACGCGCGAGATCACCGAGGCGCTCCGGAAGCGGCGCAAGCTCGAGCGGGAGGTGGGACCGGTGCGATTCGAGGCGGAGGTCGCCGATCCGCGCGTGCTCGCCGAGCTGACGAAGTGGAAGTCGCAGCAGTACATCGGCAGCGGCCTCGTGAACGTATTCGGCTTCGGCTGGACACTGCGACTGCTCGAGCGAATTCACCGAATGCAGGGGCCGGGGTTTGCGGGGGTGCTGTCGGCGCTGTACGCGGGCGACGTGCTCCTGGCGGCTCACATGGGGATGCGGTCGCGCACGGTGTGGCACTACTGGTTTCCGGCGTACGGCCAGGAGTTCGCCCGGTACTCGCCGGGGCTGATCCTGCTGCTCGATATGGCGCAGTACGCGCCGACGCTCGGCATCCGTGCAATCGATCTCGGCAAGGGCGACTCGCGGTACAAGCGAAGCCTGATGAGCGGAGCGGTGCCGCTGATGGAAGGGAGCGCGCAGCGGCCTTCGCTGGTAGCGCGGCTGAGAAAGCTGGCAGACCAGACCGAGGCGTTCGTGCGCCGTTCGCCGCTCGCCGTGCCGGCCCGCGTCCCGGGGCGCCTGCTGCTCAGAATGAAGCGGCGGCTGCGGTTTCGCTGACCGGCCCCGACCGGCCCGGCTCTCACTTTGGAGGACTTGCATCATGAAGGAGATACAGAACGGCTTGTCGGCATCGGCGGGCGAGGGCGATTCCCAAGGCGAGCTGCTGATCGTGTCGACGCTCAAGGCTCGCGTGGGCAACGGCGGGAGGCTTATCCTCACGCGGAAGTTCATCGAGGGGATGAACGCGTATGCTGCCTACTGGCCCGGCCCGGTGACGACGCTCGTGACCATCACCGGCGAGCGCGACAGCAACCTTGATCACGAGGAAGTGGACGACGCGTCGGCCCAGTTTCGCGTCGAGGCGCTGCCCGACAGCCTGGACGAGCAGGCCCGGCGCTTGTCGCGGGCGGCCCTCGTGCTCGGCAGCGTGGTGAGCAAGGACATCTACCTTGCCGACCTGTGCCGGACGGCGGGGGTGCCCATCGTCTACGTGTCGGAGCAGAGCCTCCGCACGCGCAAGCAGATGGTGGACGCCGCCACGTCGAACCCGATTTTGCGGCTTCGGCGCAAGCTGTGGGAAACGCGGACCGAACGCCGGCTATGCAGGCTGGCGGCCCAGGCGGTGGGCATCCAGTGTAACGGCACGCCCACGTTCGAGGCCTATTCGCGGTTGAACCCGCGGCCGCTGCTGTTCTTCGACAGCCGCGTGACCGGCGACGTGGTGGCTTCGCAGGATGAAATCAGGAAGCGGATCGCCACGCTGCTGTCGGGGGCGCCGCTGCGGCTGGCATTTTCCGGCCGCCTGATCTCCATCAAGGGCGTGGACCATCTGCCGATCGTGGCGGAGGAACTGCGGCGGCTGGCGGTGCCGTTCGTACTGGACATCTGCGGCGGCGGCACGCTGGAACAGCCATTGCGGCACCGTATCGAAAGCAGGGGCCTGGGCGACTGCGTCCGCCTGCGCGGCGTGCTCGACTTCCACACCGAGCTGGTGCCGTTCATCAAGGACAGCGTCGATCTGTTCGTCTGCTGCCACGTCCAGGGCGATCCGTCGTGCACGTACCTCGAGACGATGGCGTGCGGCACGCCGATCGCCGGCTACGCGAACGAGGCATTCCGCGGCATGTTGGACGAGTCCGACGTGGGATGGGCGGTGCCGATGAACAAGCCTCGCGAGCTGGCGCGGCTGGTGGCGATGCTCCACCGGAACCGGCCGGCACTGGTGCGAGCGGCGTTCGAGGCGAGGGAGTTCGCCCTCGAGCACGCCTTCGAGAACACCTTCCGCAGGCGCGTGCAGCACATGCTCGAATGCTGCCGGGCATGGCGGGCGGCGGCAGGAGGGGCGGCATGAGCGTGCTCCAACACAACGACGCGGACCGGCACGGAATCCTGACGGTGGTGATCATCGGCCTGAACTCGGCGCGGACGCTCGAGGCCTGCGTGCGATCCGTGCGGCAGGCGTGCCGGCCGCGGGGCAAGGTGCCGGTGATCTACGTGGATGGCGGCTCGAGGGACGGAAGTGCGGAGATGGCCACGGAGCTCGGCGTGGACGTGATCCAACTCGCCCACGAGTACCCGACGGCCGGGAAGGGCCGCAACGCCGGCTGGAAGGCCGCACGCACGCAATTCGTGCAGTTTGTGGATTCCGATACGCTGCTCGATCCGGAATGGCTGGCGAAGGGCCTGGAGGCCATCGCCGCGAGCGAACAGATTGCCGCCGTGTTCGGGCGCCTGTTCGAGATCAACCCCGACGGCAGCATCTACAACAGGGTCTGCAATTTCGACTGGTACGTTCCGCCGGGCGACCGGCGGTACTGCGGCGGGAACGCGCTGTTCCGAAGGAACGCCCTCTGGCGCGAAAACGGATTCGGCGAGGACCTCGTTGTGGGCGAGGAGCCGGAGCTGTGCCGGCGGCTGCGCGCTCGCGGTTTCCGCATCGTGTGCATCGACGCGGTCACGGGGCGGCACGACCTGAACATGATGCGGTTCGCCCAGTACTGGCGGCGCGGAGTGCGAAGCGGATACGCCTACGCGGACATCGGCCTGCGGTTCGTGCTGACCGACGACAAGCTCTGGTTCCGCGAGCTTGCGCGCAGTGCGTTCACGGTGCCGATCACGGCCGCGGCGGCAGCGGCGCTGACGGCTTTGCTGGGGCTGCCGGGGCTTCTGCTTGCCGCGGCGGCGGTCGTGGGCGCCGTGGCTCGCAAATGCGTGGCGCTGAAGGAGCGCAGGATCGGCTTCCAGGACCGCCTGCTGTACGCGATGCACTCGTACTTCGTGAAGATTCCGCTGTTCGTAGGCGTGGTGCGCTGGCTGGCGGGCAGGCTGCTCAACCGGCGGGTGCGCAACCGAAGGCCGGGCGGAACGTCGGCGGCAGCCTCAGCGGGCGGATCCGCCACGCCGCTGATCTCGCAGAAGGGAGGGACCGGTGAAGCTGGCCTACGTGGCGCCTGAGGCGCTGACGCTGTCGCATACGTTCATCTTCCGCGAGATCATCGCGCTCGAATCGCTGGGGGAATCGGTGAGCGTCTATTCACTGAGGCCGACGCCGGCTGCGATTGCCGACGACGCCCGCGGCCTGGCGGGGCGGGTGCAGCACGTGTATCCGGTTCGTGCGGGCCGCCTGGTGGGAGCGCATTTGGCGGCGGCGATCTGCCATCCGCTGCGGTACGTGCGCGCGCTGGGTGCCGCGCTCGGCGACGTGCTGAGCGCGTGCGCCACGCAGCCGCGATCCGCTCCGAAACTGCTGTGGCACTTCGCGGTCGCGGCGGTGACGGCGCACGATCTGCGGCGCCGCGGTGTGCAGCATGTTCACGCACACTTCGCACACGTCCCCACGGACATCGCCATGTACGCGGCGCTGCTGGCGGGGATTCCGTTCAGCTTCACGGCGCACGCGAACGACATTTTCGTGCGGGGCCTCATCCTGCGGCGAAAGGTTGAGCGGGCCGCGTTTGCCGTGTGCATTTCCGAGCACGGCAGGAGATTCTTGCAGTCGCTGGGATGCGACGCCCGCAAGCTGCACGTGATCCACTGCGGGGTGGATCCCGCGGCGTTTTGCCCGAGGCCCGCACCGGATGAAGGCGAGCGCCCGCTGCGGCTGCTGGGTGTGGGCAGGCTGGTAGGCAAGAAGGGGTTCCACCACCTGGTTGACGCGTGCTCGCGGCTGCGGCGCCAGGGAATCGCACTGGAATGCACGGTCGCCGGCGACGGGCCGGAGCGGGCCAGCCTCGAGCGGATGGTCAGCGCGGAAGGCCTCGAGGGCGTTGTTCACATGATCGGGGCGGTCCAGCCCAGCCGCGTGCCCCGCCTGATGAGCGAGGCCGACGTCTTCGTGCTGCCGTGCGTTCGCGACAAGGACGGCGACCAGGACGGAATTCCCGTGGTGCTGATGGAGGCGATGGCGGCCGGGGTGCCGGTCATCTCGTCGAGCCTGTCGGGCATACCGGAGCTGGTGCGGGACGGCGAGACGGGCCTGCTAGTTCCGCCGGGCGATCCGGCGGCGCTGGCGGAGTCGATCCGCGCGCTGCAGCAGAACGGCGAGCTGCGGGCGAGGCTGTCGGCAGGCGGGCGCCGCTGGATCGAGGAGCAGTTCTCGCTGCCGGGATCGGTTCGCAGGCTGAGGGATCTTTTCGCGCGGGCCATAGCAGGAATGGAGGGAAACTGATGGCACAGGATCAGCCCGGGCACCGCTACGTGGTGATCTCGCCCGTTCGCGACGAGGCCGAGTACTTGCAGAAGACGATCGATTCGCTGGCCTCCCAGACGGTGCCG
>DATKYA010000074.1:0-6078 GCA_035528775.1 Planctomycetota bacterium
GTTACATTTTTTTACCGCGAACGAGGAATCTCCGGTTGAAAACATCAGGCCGACCGCCATAATGATACGCTTGGGCCGCAACTGCATCGCCATTAAGAGGTGCCTGCAATGAACGACAAGAATTCCGCCGCGACCGATCTGAAGCTCATGGAACACGCCCGGGCCTCCCGCGACAAGATCATGGCAGAGGTCCGCAAAGTGATCATCGGCCAGAACCAGCTCATCGAGGAAGTGCTGGTCGCGATGTTCGCGGGCGGCCACGTGATCATGGTCGGCGTGCCCGGCCTGGCCAAGACGCTGCTGGTCAGCACGCTCGCCCGCACGCTCTCCGTCGGCTTCAAGCGCGTGCAGTTCACCCCCGACATGATGCCCTCCGACATCACCGGCATCGAGGTGCTCGAAGAAGACCACACCACCGGCCGCAAGCAGTTCGTGTTCGTCCAGGGGCCTGTGTTCACCAACCTCGTCCTTGCCGACGAGATTAACCGCACGCCGCCGAAGACGCAGGCCGCCCTCCTCGAGGCCATGCAGGAGAAGCACGTGACCGTCGGCAAGCAGACCTACATGCTCGACGAGCCGTTCATGGTCATGGCCACGCAAAACCCCATCGAGCAGGAGGGCACCTACCCCCTGCCCGAGGCGCAGCTCGACCGGTTCATGTTCATGGTGACGGTCGACTACCCGAACGCCGACGAGCTGAAGCAGATCATCAAGACGACCACGGTGGGCCTGACTGCCGAGCCGAAGCCCGTGCTCACCGGCGCCGACGTGCTCCGCCTGCGCGAGGCCGTGCGGATGATTCCCATCAGCGACCACGTGCTCGACTACATCGTGCGGCTGGTTGACGCGACGCATCCGAAGGACCCCGCCGGGCCGGAGGTCAGCCGCAAGTACCTCGCGTGGGGCGCCGGCCCGCGGGCCGGGCAGTACCTCAGCCTCGGAGCCAAAAGCCGCGCACTCCTGCGCGGCAACCTCCAGGCCACTGCCGACGACGTCCGAGCCGTCATCCATCCCGTCATGCGCCACCGCCTTGTCACCAACTATGCCGCGCTCGCCGAAAACATTGACAGCGACCGTGTGATCGACGAAGTGCTGAAGGCCGTGACGGAAGGCAAGTAGGAAATGATGAATGATGAATGATGAAAGCTGCGTATCGAGCGTTCATCGCCAATTTCCGACAGTTGTCCGTTGAGCGTTGTCCGTTGAGTGTTGAACGTCCGGCCTCCGGCCTTCGATGTTCAATGTTCGATGTTCAATGTTCAGTGTTCGTTCTGCTTCTTTCGTTGAGGGACAGCACGCATGCCGTCCACCGCCGTACAACCCGCGATGCGTTTTCTCGACCCGGGCATCCTGCGCTCCCTCGAGAACATCGAGCTTGTCGCGCGGATGCTCGTGGAAGGCATGTACGCCTCGCGGCACCGCAGCCCCTTCTACGGCTACAGCGTCGAGTTCGTCGACTATCGCGAATACTCGCCCGGCGACGAGCCGCGCACCATCGACTGGAAAGTCCTCGCCCGCACCGAGAAATACTTTGTCAAGCGGTTCGAGATGGAATCGAACATGAACGTCGTCAGCCTGCTCGACGTCAGCGCGTCGATGGGCTACCGCTCGCCCGACCGCTCCCGGCTCACGAAGCTCGAGTATGGCAGCTTCCTCGCGGCATCGCTGAGCTACCTGGTCACGCGGCAGCAGGACTCGCCCGGGCTGGTGACGTTCGACCGCGAGATCCGCGACTTCGTGCCGCCCAAGCAGGGCCGCCGCCACTTCTACACGCTGCTCACCAAGCTCGAATCGCTCCAGTCCGGCGGCGAGACCGACCTCTCACGCGTGCTGCAGGGCGTGGCCCAGCGGCTCCGCCGACGCGGCATCGTCGTGCTCGTCACCGACGCCTACGGCGAGCCCGGCCCCGTGATCGACGGCATCCGGCACCTGCGCGTCCGCGGGCACGACGTGATCGTCTTCCAGGTGCTGGACCCCGACGAGCTGACGTTTCCCTTCAAGGCACTCACCAGTTTCCGCGACATGGAAACTCACTCGCAGGTGATGACCGACCCGCTGCGCCAGCGAAGCGACTACCTGGCGCGGCTCAGGAAATTCCTCGACGACGTCGGCTCCGGTTGCGCCCTCTGCGGCGCCGATTACCGCCTCGTCGACACCACGCAGCCCATCGAGCTTGTGCTGCGCGATTACCTCCTCTACCGCCGCCAGCGCGCACGATGACGGAACCGGCCCCTACGTCGGTGGATCATGTAGGGGCACACGGTGTGTGCCCCCCGGGGCGGACGCCGTCCGCCCCTACATCGGGGGTTTTGACTTTTAACTTTTAACTCTTGACTTTCTTCACATGTCTTTCCTCTACCCAGCAATGCTCGCCGGCCTCGCCGGCCTCGCCGCACCGGTGGTGATCCACCTGATCGCCCGCCACCGCTTCCCGGTGCAGGATTTCCCCACCATCTGGCTTCTGCAGCGCGAGGAGCGGTTCAACGTCTTCCACATGAGATTGGTGGACGTGCCGCAATTGCTGGTGCGCCTGCTGCTGCTGTTCCTGGCGGTGCTGATGATGGCGAGGCTGTTCCTGCCGAGCGCCTCCGCGCGGCCCGCGCCGCGCAACATGGTCGTCGTCGTCGACTGCTCCGCCAGCATGCGGATGAAGGTGCAGCCGCCCGGCTCCGACCAGCCCGCCACCCCGATGATCGAGATCGCGAAGTCGACTGCCGGCAAGCTGCTCGCCGGCATCTCGCAGCCTAGCCAGTGCGCACTCCTGGCCGCCGGGATGCGCACCGAGCTGCTCGCGCCGCTGCAGCCCGATCCCGTGTCCGCACTGGCAGCACTGCACGAGATCGATCCGGCCGACGCCTCCGGCCCCGGGCTTGTCGACGGCATCGCTCGCGCCTGCGATCTCGTCCGCGGCAGGCGCGAAGTCAAGTCCCAGATCGTCGTCTTCACCGACATGCGTGCCGGCGCCTTCGAGACCCGCAAACAGCTCGACCTTCAGCGCATCCGCCAGGTGCAGGACGAGCTCGGCTCCGCACTCGAGATCATCTTCGTCGACCTCTCCGCCGGCCACGCCGAGAACCTCGCGGTCATCGATGCCTACGTCCGCGGCAGAACCGTGATGATCGGCGACGACGCCCACGTGATCGCCAAGCTCGCCAACTACAGCGACAAGCCCCAGAAGGCCACCGTGCAGCTCGCGGCCGGCACCCGCGGCGACGGCAAGCCCGAGCGGATCGACATCACGCCGGGCGGCCGCGTCGACGTCGACATGACCACCCGCACCACGAGGGCCGCGCAGATGTTCCTGAAGGTCAGCGCCGCGCCCGACGACTCGATGCCGTGGGACAACGCATTCGACGTGCCGCTGGTGATTTCAGAGCTGCGGCGTGTGCTGCTGGTGAACGGAGCCGCGCAGGCCGCCGGCGCCGGCGAGCGCGGCCTATCCGCCATCGAGAAGCTCGGCGCATCCTCCGCACCCGGCCAGGCCGCCGAGGAGGAAACCATCGACGGCGCCCGCATCCTCCAGCTCGCACTCAATCCGAGCCGCGAGATCGGCCTCGCCGGCGGAACCGGCATCATCACCACGCCGATCACCCCCGAGGCCCTCCCGCAACAGACGCTCAGCCAGTACGACATCATCATCCTCTACGACGTGAGCAGCATCGCCGAGCAGGCGTGGCAGGACATCTACGCGGCGGTCAGCGACGGCCGGGCACTGTTGATCGTCTGCTCGGAGCAGGTGAACGCCGCGAAGTTCAACAAGGTGATCGCTGCACCACACACAGTCGGCGAAACCGGCCCGGCCGTGCTTTCCCCGGCGGAGATCGGCAACGACAAGCTGTTCTCCCCGCCGGTCGGCGTTGACCAGGCCGCCGCGGCACATCTCGTGTTGGAGGCATTCTCCGACAGCCTCCAGGGCGACCTGTCGGTCATCCGCTTCACGAAGCTGCGCGAGCTGCGGCGCGTGGCCGACGGTGCCGGCGTGATGATCCACGGGACTGGCGGCGTGCCGCTCGCCCTCGAAATGCCCATCGGCCGCGGCAGGGTGGTGCTCACCACGTTCGGCATGGAGCTGAACCGCGGCAACGTCGCCCGCACCCGCGCGTTCCTCCCACTCACGTGGCGGCTGGTGCAGTACCTGACGGGTGCGCTGAAGCCGCGGCCGCCCGACGTCCTCAATGCCGGCCAACCGGCGGTGCTCGACGTATCCGAGCGGCAATTCATGCTCGTGCCGGAACTCGAGCTGGCCGGCACCCCTGGTGCCGCGCCGCCGGTCAACAACGGCCCCACGCCGCCGAACGGCAAGCAGGACAACGGCAAGCTTCGCAAACGCCTGAAAATCGCCGACAACGGCACGGTGTTCCTGGCGGGGTTGCCGGCAGGACGCTATACGCTCGGCAAGCCTGCTCTCGACGGCGCGGCGAGCGGCGGCTACGTTCGCAACGTGGCCGTCAACCCGAGCAGTAAGGAAAGCCGCACCGAGCGGCTCGCGGCGGACGACGTGGTTGGATTGTTCGGGCAGAACGCCCGGATGGCCGCGGCGGGCGATCTCGCCGGACTGGCTCCCCGAGGGCTTGAGCTTGCGAGCCTGCTCGTGCTGCCCTTGGTCCTGGTCTACACGATCGAAGCCCTCATCGGCTTCATCCTCAGCGCCCGGCGCGAGAAACAGCGTACCGTTGCGTAACGTGATTGTGCGAAAATAGGAGTTGCACGGCTTCCGGCCTCGGGCCGCAGGGCTTGCCAGCCGGCGGATCTTCCGCCTGCCCTGTCGCCTGCAGCCTGTTGCCTGTTACCTGAAGTATGAGACTGATCTACTGGCTCCTCGGCATTGACGCCCCCGGCACGATAACCGGCGTGACCGGCACGCGGATCTACCCGACTGCCGATCCGTCGATGGTGATCGTGATCGCGGTGATCGTGCTGGCGGCGGTCGCGGCGGGGTTGAACTTCCTGCCGCAGAACATCATGCGCAAGCGCGTGCGGATGGCGCTCACTCTGATGCGGCTGGCGGGGTTCGCCCTGCTGCTCCTGCTGCTGTACCGGCTGGAAACGCAGCTCACGCTGCACCGGGAAGTGCGGCCGACCGTCGCCGTGCTCACCGACGTGTCGGGCACGATGGCACTGCGGGACGACGGCTCCGCCAGGCGCGACGGCTCCGGGGACGCCGGGAAATCGCGGCTGCAGGCCGCCCGCGAGTTCACCGCCGGTCCGCTCGCCGAGCTTGCCCACCGGGCGAACATCATCCCCTACGCGTTCAACTGGACGCTTCACCCGGACCGGCCCGACATCCAGCCGGGGGGCGTTACGCACATCATCGACGCCGTCCGCCTGCTCCACGAGCGCGAGCACGATCTGCAGGCCGTCATTCTCCTCACCGACGGCAACGACGCCGCCAGCGATACGGGCGGCTTTCTCTCGCCGTTGCTGGCCAGCCGCGGCCTGCCAGTCTATCCCGTGGTCTTCGGCGACCCGAACGCCGCCGGCCCTCCCCGTGTCAAGATCACCAGCGCCGACAACGTGCTCCGTCTGGGCGACGACTTGCGCCTCAATGCCGTGGTCTCGAGCGGGAGCGACCGCGAATCGCTCACGACCGTCAAGCTCTACGAGAAGGGCCGGCCCGATCCCATCGCCGTCAAGGAAAACGTGACCGTCAGCAGCAAGCCCCGCACGATCACGTTCGTAGTCACGCCGAAGACCGTGGGCGAGAAGCTCTACCGCATCGCGATGGAAGGCGCCCGAGATGGCGCCGGCTCCAGGGCGGCGGTCGTCGCCGAGCACGCCGTGGCCGTCATCGACGCGAAGATCAAGATCCTCTACCTCGACATCCCCCGCGACGAGCGCAAGATGCTCGGCATCTGGCTGGCGCGCGATCCCATCGTGGACGTCGCCACGCTCACGCTACTGCCCGAGGGCGGCTGGTACGGCCAGGGGTCGCTGCGCCACGGCAACGCCGGCGACGGCCTTCCCACCAACGAAGCCGACATGTACAAGTACGACATCATCATCCTGGGCGACATCACCCGGTCGTACTTCCGCGACCCCGACGGCTCCGAGACGAAGCTGCAGCGGCTGGAGGAATTC
>DATKYA010000075.1:0-5867 GCA_035528775.1 Planctomycetota bacterium
TCGCCGTCGGCTTGCAGCACCTTGAGGCGGAAATCGTAGGTCTTGCCTTCGGTGGAGTTGCCCTGGGCCTCGTTCATGAGCAGGCCGCCGCCGCGGCACAGCTCGTCGAGCTCGTAGTTTTCCACGGCCCAGTTGTAATCGGCCGTGAGCGGCAGGCAATTGTAGCCGTGCCTGAACCCGGGATGCTTCGCGGCCACGAGGTCCTTGAAGTACCGCACGAGCAACGCGGTGGCCCGCTGGGCGCGGAAGTTGTATTTCGTGCTTTCCATATAGGGGCCGGTGCGCGGGTGGCCGTCCCAGCGCACGCCGTCGAACCCGAACATCTCGATGGCGCGGATCATCTCGTCGGCCGCCACCTTCACCATCCGCGGCGTGGGGTCGGGGTTGATCGGCATGAATATCTGGAAGAACGGGCTGCCGAACGTGCTGCCCGCCGCGAAGGCCGGATGGAACCACGGCGTGGTGTACGGCACGAACTCCTTGTACTGGAAGTAGTCGAGCGCCGACACGTTCGTGCCCTCCCAGAAACCGACGGGAAAGATGAACTGCGCCTTGCAGTCGTACGGATTGTCGTAGGCGAACTTCCAGCCCAGGTAGCCGGACATTATGAACTTGCCGTAGGTGACGACCTTGACGCCGCGTTCGTGGGCAAGCTCGACCGCCCGCGTGGCCCCGGCCTTGCTGTTGTGGTAGGTGGTCTGGCCCGAGAACCAGAAGTCGGTTTCGGGCGTCAGCTCGACCATGTCTTCTTCGGCCCAGGCGAACCACTCCCAGTAGTTGCCGTAGTCGCGCGAGCCACCCTCGATGTCTGCTTTCAGGCGGGCATCATCCAGCATCGTAAAGCTCAGGCCGCCGAACCTGCCGGGAATCGCCACGCGCTGGAAGTTCTCCGCGATGCTGAAGTACTCGCGCCGCTCGTGGACGTTCTTGCCGTCTTCGGACACGAATCGGGCCACCAGTGCGTGGCCGAGCTCTTCCTTGTGCAGCGGGATCTTCACGGTGAAGCTCTGCTCGTCGGGGCCGAGGGTGACGGGCTTCTCATCGACCATCTCCTGGGAATCAAGGCCCCACTCCAGCAGGATTTGCAGCTTGCCCGGGGCCTGCCCGGCCACGCTGTGCGCGGAAATGCTTGCAGTGAGCGTTTCGCCCGGGGCATACAGGACCTTGTCGACCGCGACGCTGTCGATCACGCCGGAGGCGCTGAGCAGTTGAACTTCGGCGGCGGCGAGGATGCCGTAGAACGACGTGGCCGGCTGAAGCTTGACTTCCAGCTCGGGGAGGACGTCGCCGAGGTCGTCGCCGGCGTCCGGCTCGGCGAGCGAGTCGGCCGTGGGGCCGCCCTGCTGGATGATGTTCTCCCTGCCGTAGGCGTCGAAGGCTTCCCCGGACATGTGGGCGACGATGGAGATGCTCAGAGGGCGGTTGCCGGAGTGCACCCATTCGACGGTCCGCCATTCCGGCTGGTGCGCTCGGCTGAAGTGGATTGCGGGGAAGGTTGCCGGCGAGCGGGCCTGGCCGCCGACGACCGCGGCGGTCGTGGCGAGATCGATGATCTCGAACGAGCCGCCCCATGCGGCCTCGTCGCACACGTGCGAGCTTGCCAGCTTGACCCGGAGGCGGTATGCTCCGGGGATGGACGGCTTGTTGCCTTTGAAGGTGAGGGCGCACGCCTGCTTGGCGGGATAGCCCACGGTTGCGAGCTGCTGCCCGGTCAGGCCCTTAACCGGCCCGCGGAAGCCCTCCCACTGGTCGAGGGGCAGCTCGTCCGCCACGGCCGACAACGCGCCGCAGCAGAAGACGACAACGGCCACGCCTGCTGCCTTTGCCAGTGTGTTCATCCTGTCCCCCTTTCGTATGCGGGTGGCGTTGTTAGAAGCTCGCAGGGAATGACCGGCCGCCTGCGGGACCAGCGGTTCCCGCGCCTGCGGCCATTATACAAGCTGACATACAAGCGTCAAGAGGGATTTTGCTGTATTGTAGCGTGAAGGGATGCAGATTCTCCATTGTATTTCCGCTGGAAACGATTTCCGCTGGAAAATCCGGGGTATGCTTTACGCACCGAAATGGCAAGCTTGGCCGGTGCTGGAGAGCAGGAAGTCGCGGGCCAGCCAGTGGAGGAAAATATCCCCCTATATATAGCATGGCAGAACCCAACCATCTGATGGCAGGTGCCGCCGGTTGCGTGATCAACTGCGAGGTGTCCCCACGACCATGTTAGCAGACGGGGTCACGCGCAGGCTCGACCCTGGGATGGCCAACTGCACAGAAGCTCGCGTTTACGCTGCCATCGTAGCCGATAGAGAGCCCCTTGTGGTGCCCGTCATCAGTGTGCGGGGAGCGTTGCTTGATGACTCGTGCCGGCACTCCCACCGCCACGGAGTTCGGCGGGATGTCGCACGAAACCACGGCCCCGGCGCCGATCACGCAGCCATCGCCGATGGTCACGCCGTCCAGCACGGTCACGCGGGAGCCGAGCCAGCAGTTGTTGCCGATGGTGATCCCCTTGGCAGTCCGCCCCTGGCGGTTGATCGGCACGCGCGGATCGTCGAACCGGTGGCTGCCGGCGACGATCACGCACATCGGCGCGATCAGGCAGTCGCGGCCGATCGAGATGCCGCCGGTGCCGTAGAGCACGCAGAAGCGGTTGACGCTGGTGCAGGCGCCGATGCTGATCCCCTTGCCGCCCTGGGTGATGAGGTGCGTGCCGTTCTGCACCGTCACCCCGTCGCCCAGCTCGATCTTCGACCCGCCGGGAGCGTCGAGCAGGCAGTCCTTCTCGATCAGGATGTTGCGGCCGAACCGGAAATTCGCCGCGTGCCACGTCTTCAGCGTCGAGTGGAACGAGATATCCACCCCGCGCCAGACCAGCATGATCAGCCGGTAGGCGATCCCGGGGAGGAAATCGGCGAGCCGCAGCAGCTTGACGCATATTCGTTTGAGGCGGAACATTTGCATGAGTGTCGGCACGCAGGCGGGGAAATCCACGGTAAAGACGTGAGAACGCCCGGGGAGCAGCCTTGGGGGCGGGCGGAAAGGGAAGCGTGCCCCTCCGCTCGTCTTCCCCTCTTCCTGCCTCTTCCTTCCTCTTCCGTTCTTCCGCTGTCAAACCCTTCGGAGAAACTCCGCCAGTGCATCGCGCCAGTGGCGGATCCTCACGCCCGCCAGGCGCTCGGTTCGCGAGCAGTCGAGCACGGAGAACGCCGGTCGCCTGGTCGACGTGGGGTATTCGGATGACGGGATGGGCCTGACGGGAGTGCTCAGCCCGGCGAGCTTCACGATCTCGCAGGCAAACTCGAACCACGAGCAGCGGCCGGAATTCGTGGCGTGCGTGATGCCCGTGGCGTTGCAATGCGCCAGCCGGGCCAGCAGGCCGGCCAGGTCGCGCGTGAACGTTGGCGAGCCGACCTGGTCGCTCACCACGCGCAGCTCCGGCTTCTCCTTCGCCAGCCGCAGCATCGTGTGCACGAAGTTCTTCCCGTGCGTGCCATACAGCCACGCGGTGCGGACGATGAGGTGGTCCGGGCAGTTGGCGGCCACGGCCTGCTCGCCGGCGAGCTTGGTGCGGCCATAGGCGCTCGATGGGTTCGGCGGGTCGTCGGGGAGGTACGGCTCGGCCTTCGTGCCGTCGAAGACGTAGTCGGTGCTGACGTGCAGCAACCGGATGCCGCGGGGCGCGCACGCCTTCGCCAGCAACTCCGGTCCGAGTGCGTTCACGGCGTGCGCGGCCTGCTCCTGCGTCTCGCAAGCGTCCACGTTCGTGAACGCCGCACAGTTGATGATCGCGTCAGGCCGCACCGAGTCAAGGCAGCGCCCGATCGAGCCGGCATCGGTGATGTCGATCTCGCCGATGTCGGCCGACGCCGCGTTCACCGCCGCATCGCTCCGCAGCAGCGACACGAGGTCGGTGCCCAACATGCCGCGTCCGCCGACGACGAGGATGGTCTTCATTCGCGCGGCTCCGGAATTCAGAACGGCCGGCCCCACTGCGCATCTGTGGTCAGCCAGGCGAATAGCCTCCGGAACGGGAGGTGGTCCTTGAACCGCGATTCGGGATGGCACTGGACCGCGAGGATCCGCCTGCCATCGGCGGCCTCGATGCCTTCGATCACGCCGTCGGGTGCCCGGCAATTCACGCGAAGCCCCTCCCCCAGGGTCCTCACAGCCTGGTGGTGCCTGCTGGTGACGCCGGTGCTCGCCGTGCCGAACACTCGCGCGAGCAGCGAGTCCTGCTCGATCTCAATCGTATGGGCAAGGGCGGCCTTGTCATCGCCCGAATCGTGCGTCACGGCTCCCGGCACCATCGAGGGCACGTCCTGCATGACCGTGCCGCCCAGTGCCACGTTGAGAATCTGGATGCCGCGACAAATGCCGAGGATCGGAATCCAGCCCTGCATCGCTGCCCGGATGGCGGCGATCTCCGCGCGGTCGCGGAGCGGGTCCTGTCCCCTGGCTGCGGGATGCGGCTGCTCGCCGCACGTGTCGAAACTGACGTCGCCCCCGCCCGACAGCAGAAGACCGTCGATTGCCCGCACTGCCGCGGCTATCGCATCAGGGTCATCGACGGGCGGCAGCAGCACGGGCACCCCGCCCGCCTGCAGCACCGCATCGATGTATTCGACGGGGCAGCCGGTCCGGCGGCCGGTGGCGTCGCTGCGTGTCCCGACGGTTATGCCGATGATGGGTTTGAACATCGAGAGCTGAATCCGATCACTGCTGCTGGGCGTTTGCGGGTAGCTTTGGCTTGCGGGGCAGGACCGCCTTCACGCACTTCCACGCGCCGAAGCAGGCTTGGAGGCTGCCCGCCCCGTAGACGAACACCTGCTCCACGGAGTTGGCGTCCTGCCGCAGGAAGTATTCCAGCGCCAGCAGGTGGCCGGCGATACCGATCAAGGCGAGTCCCAGCACGAATGCCCAGGCCCGCTCGGCGAGCGCCCTCAGGCTATCGGCCCTGCTATCGCTTCCCGTATTGCTCTTCATAATACTTCAGGTACTCGCCGGTCTTGATCCGCTCCCACCAGCGAACGTTGTCGCGGTACCAGGCGATGGTGAGTTTCATGCCGGCGGCGAAGTCGTGGCGCGGCTGCCAGCCGAGCTCGCGGCGTGCCTTCGCCGAATCGATCGCGTAGCGGCGGTCGTGGCCCGGCCGGTCCTTCACGTACTGGATGGACGATTCGTCCCGGCCAAGCTCCGCCAACAGCAGGCGGGTGATGTCGAGGTTAGTCTTCTCGTTGCCGCCGCCGATGTTGTAAACTTCCCCGGGCGTGCCCCGCTCGAGTGCCGCCGCGATCGCCGTGCAATGGTCTTCCACGAAGATCCAGTCCCGCACGTTCAGCCCATCGCCGTAGATGGGCACCGGCTTGCCGGTGAGCAGGTTCGTGATGAACAGCGGGATCAGCTTCTCGGGAAACTGGTACGGCCCGTAGTTGTTCGAGCAGCGGGTGATGATCGCCGGCAGGCCGAACGTGTGGCAGTACGCCCGCACCAGCATGTCGGCCGAGGCCTTCGACGCCGAATAGGGGCTGTTTGGCGCCAGCGGCGTCTCCTCCGTGAAGTAGCCGGTCGGCCCCAGCGAGCCGTAGACCTCGTCGGTGGAAACCTGCACGAATCGTTTCACGCCGGCCTCGCGGGCGGCGCTCAGCAGCACGTTCGTGCCGGTAACGTTCGTGCGGATGA
This sequence comes from Planctomycetota bacterium, assembly GCA_035528775.1. Taxonomy (GTDB): domain Bacteria; phylum Planctomycetota; class PUPC01; order JABMSA01; family JABMSA01; genus DATKYA01. The sequence goes on from DATKYA010000075.1 coordinate 5,674, forward strand.
ACTCCGCCGAGCTGAGGATGCTGCGATCGACGTGGCTCTCGGCGGCGAAATGGACCACCGCGTCCACGCCGGCCATCAGCTCGAGGACCAGCGGAGCATCGCAGATGTCACCGCGCACGAACTCGTAGCGCGGATCGTCCGCCACGTCCGACAGGTTCTCGAGATTGCCAGCGTAGGTGAGCAGGTCGAGGTTG
>DATKYA010000076.1:0-8922 GCA_035528775.1 Planctomycetota bacterium
GGGAAAGCCCGACGAGCTGGTGTTCGCGGACGTGCGGCTGAGACCGGCGGCGGCCGAGAAGGCCGGGTTTGCGGGGTGCGCGCTGGCGCTGAACCTGCAGACGAACGTGCTGGAGCTGCCGCAGTCGAACACGCGGCTGCGCGCGATCTGCTACCCGCGCTTCGGATTCGTCGGGGCGAAGGCGGCGATCATCGGCTGCCCGCGCGAGCAGCTCCGCACGGTGATGCAGGAAGTGGTGACGGATGCGCCCGACCTGCCGAAATCGCCGATGGGCGGCCCGTGGGCGCTCGACGAGCCGAAGACACGCGGGTCGTACCTGTTCAACTTCCGCGACTGCACCGAGCAGACGGTGGGCCAGTGGATCGACCTCGCTCGCAAGCTGGGCTTCACGCAGGTCGACTTCCACGGGGGGCAGTCGTTCCGGTTCGGCGATTGCGAGCCGGACCCGAAGATGTATCCGAACGGCCGCCGCAGCCTGAAGGCGGTGGTCGACAAGTTGCACGATGCCGGCATTTCGGCGGGATTTCACTTCTATTCGTTTCTGCTGGACAAGGCGAGCAGGTGGGTGACGCCGGTGCCGGACAAGCGGCTGGGGACGGACGCGGCGTTCACGCTGGCGGGTACGCTGAGCGCGGACGCGGGCGCGGTGCCGGTCGCGGAGTCGACGGAAAACATGTCCGCGGTCACCGGGTTCTTCGTTCGCAACAGCAACACGGTGTGGATCGATGACGAGCTGATCACGTACACGGGGGTGTCGAAGGAGCCGCCATACGCGTTCACCGGCTGCACGCGGGGCGCATGGGGTACGAAAGCCGCCGCGCACGCCGCCGGCGCACCGGTGCGGCACCTGCGGGAGGTGTTTGGGCTGTTCGCGCCGGACGGCGATTCCTGCGACCGCAGCGGTCGCCCGCTGCTGACGGAAGTGGCGGACCGCATCGCCGAGACGTTCAACGAGTGCGGGTTCGACATGATGTACCTGGACGCGCTGGACAGCGAGGACGTGCTCGGCGGCTGGGAGAACGGCTGGCACTACGGGTCGAAGTTCGTGTTCGAGTTGTGGAAGCGCCTGAAGAAGCCCGCGTTGATGGAGATGAGCACGTTTCACCATCACCTGTGGTGCGTGCGGTCGCGAATGGGCGCGTGGGATCATCCGACGCGCGGGCACAAGCGGTTCATCGACAACCACGTGGAGGCCAACAGGCTGAACGACAGGATGTTTCTGCCGAGCGAGCTGGGATGGTGGGCGATCCTGCAGTGGAGCGGTCACGACCGCGAGCCGACGTATCCCGACGACGTCGCGTACCTGTGCTGCAAGTGTATCGGAACGGATACGGGCTTCGCGCTGATGGGGATCGAGCCGTCGACGCTGGCGGGCAATCCGGGGATGGCGCGGCTGGCGGAGGTGATCCGGCGGCACGAGACGCTGCGGCTGGCCGGCGCGGTGTCCGACGCGGTGAAGGCCGAGCTTGCCAAGCCGAACCGGGAGTTCGAGCTGGTCGATGCAGACGGGCAGCCGCGGTTCAGGCCGGTCCACCGCTTCAAGCGCACGGTCGACATGAATGCGAAAGAAACCTGGGAGTGGACCGTGCGGAACGAATTCGCCCCGCAGCCGCTGCGGATGCGAATCCAGGGGCTGAGGGCGGCCGACGTCGGCAAGGAGAGCAGCACGATTCCGCTCGCCGATTTCCAGCGGCCACAGGAGTTCGAGCCGGTCGCCAATGCTCCGGGCGTGGATGCCAGCTTCCAGGCTGCATCCAGCCGCAGGGACGTGGGCTTCACGGCGTGCTACTACACGGCGATGAACAAGGACGCCAAGGCGACCGCTGCGTGGTCGGCGATACGCAAGAAGTTCGATCCGCCGATCGACCTGTCGAAGCACCAGGCGATCAGCATCTACGTGTATGGGGACGGGCAGGGGGAAGTTCTGAATGTGCAGCTTCGCAGCCCGATCGCGATCAGTACGGCCATCGCGGACCATTACATTCCGATCACGTTCACGGGGTGGCGGCGGTTCGTGCTGATCGAGCCGGAGGCGGAGCTGTACCAGGCGTTCCAGTGGCCGGAGCCGGAGATGCCGTGGGACTCGCCGGTGAAGGCTCGCGAGGTGGCGGATGCCGGCCAGCACTGGAATTATGGCCGGTACGAAGTCTTCCGCGAGACGATAGACTACGGGAAGGTGGACACGCTGAGCCTGATGCTCAACAACATCGCGCGCGGGAGCCGGGCGACGTGCTACATCGGGAAGATCGAGGCGATTCCGCTTCTTGACGCGAAGATCATGACGCCATCCATCGCGGTGAACAAGACGAGGGTCGTCTTCCCGGTGGACGTCGAGCCCGGCCAGTACCTGGAGTTTGAAGGCGGCGGCGAGGCGATCGTGTACGACCGCACAGGCGGCGAGATCGCCCGCGTGAAACCGAGGGGCCAGATCCCCCGGATGATCACGGGGGAGAATCAGCTATCATTTGTGTGTGCCGTGGATCTGGAAGTTATGCCGCGGGCGCGCGTGATGGTGTCGGTGGCGGGGGAACCGCTCTGATAATCCCTGTTCCCTGTTCCTTGTTCCTTGTTCTTCCTCTTTTTCCTCTTCCTCTTTCCGGGGAAGCAGACAAAATGATGGGGAGCAGAATGATGAAGATTCCGGCTCGCGGCATTATTCTGTCATTGATCGTTCTGTCTGCTTTCGACGGAAGTGGATGAAGACAAAATGAACAGGGATTGCGGATATAGATTGCAGATGTAGCATGAATCAACCAAGGAGTTCGTGATGAAGGCAATCATGGTGATGTTCGATTCGCTCAACCGCCGCATGCTGGAGCCGTACGGGTGTGAGTGGGTTCACACGCCGAATTTCAAGCGGCTGGCGGAGCGGACGGTGACGTTTGATCGGAGCTTCGTGGGCAGCATGCCGTGCATGCCGGCGCGGCGCGAGCTGCATACCGGCCGCTGCAACTTCCTCCACCGGAGCTGGGGGCCGATGGAGCCGTTCGACGACTCCATGCCGGAAATCCTCAGGAAGAACAACATCTACACGCACCTCGTGACCGACCACTACCACTACTGGGAAGACGGCGGGCTGACCTACCACCAGCGGTACAACTCGTTCGAGATTTCGCGCGGGCAGGAAGGCGACCTGTGGAAGGGCGACCTCACCGTGCCGCTGAACACCAACAGCCTCAACGCCAAGCGCGTGGGCGGGCACTGGGGCCGGCAGGACTGGGTGAACCGCAAGTATATGGCGAACGAGGAAGACCACTACCAGGCCCGGACGTTCAGGATGGGCATGGAATTCATGCGGACCAATGCCCGCGAAGACGACTGGTTCCTGCACTTGGAGACGTTCGACCCGCACGAGCCGTACTTCAGCTACAAGAAATACCACGACATGTACCCGCACAAGTACGACGGCCTGCACTGGGACTGGCCCAAGTACGGCCGCGTTGACGAGTCGCCCGAAGCAATCCAGCACATGCGTTGCATGAGCGCGGCGCTTCACACCATGTGCGACACCTACCTCGGCAAGGTGCTCGACCTGATGGACGAGCTGGACCTGTGGAAGGACACGATGCTGATCGTGAATACCGACCACGGCTTCCTGCTGGGCGAGCACGACTGGTGGGCGAAGTGCGTGCAGCCGTACTACAACGAGGTGGCGCTCACTCCCCTGATTATCTGGGATCCGCGGAGCCGGCGGGCGAACGTCCGCTGCCCGAGGCTGGTGCAGACGATCGATCTGCCGGCCACGCTGCTGGAGTATTTCAACGCGGCGCTGCCGCCCGACATGCAGGGCCGGCCGCTGCGGGAGGCCGTGGCGAGCGATGCCGCGGTCCGCGAGGCCGGGCTGTTCGGAATGCACGGCGGCCACGTCAACGTCACCGACGGCCGCTACGTCTACATGCGGGCGCCGGAGGATCCGTCCAACGAGCCGCTGTTCAACTACACGCTGATGCCCACGCACATGCGGTCGTTCTTCTCGCTTGACGAGCTGAAGACGGCGGAGCTTGCCGAGCCGTTCGCGTTCACCAAGGGCCTGAAGACGCTGCGGGTGAAGGGGCGATCGTGGGTCAACCCGCATCAGTTCGGCACGATGCTGTTCGACCTCGACACCGACTTCAACCAGGAGCGGCCGATCAAGGATGCCACCGCGGAGAAGCTGATGATCGACCACCTGGTGCGAATGATGCGGGAGAACGATGCCCCGGCGGAGCAGTTCCAACGGCTGAGCCTGCCGAGGTGAAGCCTGCAGGCCGTAGGGGCGAACCATCGTGTTCGCCCTCGGCCATCGGGGTACACGGTCATTTGGCAAGGGCGAACACGATGGTTCGCCCCTACGGCGCACGCACGTGATTTCTTGCGTCTCGCCCCACAGGATCTAGCACATCCCTGGCATCACATGGAGCAAACATGAGCAGCCAACCCAACATCGTCTTCTACTTCTCCGATCAACAACGTTGGGACACCTGCGGCTGCTACGGCCAGAAGCTGAACGTGACGCCGAACCTCGACCGGATGGCGGCCGAGGGCGTGCGGTTCGAGCGAGCGTTTACCTGCCAGCCGGTGTGCGGGCCGGCGAGGGCATGCATCCAGACCGGCAAGTGGGCCACGGAGACGGGCTGTTTCCGGAATCACCGTGCCCTGCCGCAGGACGAGAAAACCATCGCCCATTGGTGTTCGGAGGCGGGCTACGATCTCGCCTACGTCGGCAAGTGGCACCTGGCGTCACAGGACGGCCAGGACTTCCGCACCATCGCCGTCCCCCGTGAGCACCGCGGCGGATGGAACGGCTACTGGATGGCGTCCGACGTGCTGGAATTCACCTCGCACGGCTACGACGGCTACGTGCACGACAGCGATAACCGCAAGGTGGAATTCAAAGGCTACCGCGTGGATTGCATCACCGATTTCGCGCTCGATTGGCTGCGCACGCGCGACGACGCCCGCCCGTTCTTTCTGTTCATCTCCTATATCGAGCCGCACCACCAGAACGACCGCAACCGCTACGAAGGCCCGAACGGCTCGGAGGAGAAGTTCAAGGACTACGAGGTCCCCGGCGACCTCGCGGGCACGGCGGGCGACTGGCGGCCGAACTATCCCGACTACCTTGGCTGCTGCAACAGCCTCGACCATAACCTGGGCCGCATCCGGGCGGAGCTTGACCGCCAGGGTATCGCCGGCAACACGCTGGTGTTTTACACGAGCGACCACGGCTCGCACTTCCGCACGCGCAACGCCGAGTATAAGCGGGCGTGCCACGACGGCTGCCTGCGCATCCCGATGATCGCGAGCGGGCCGGGCTTCACGGGCGGCAGGGTGGTCAGCGAACTGGTCAGCCTGATCGACGTGCCCCCCACGCTGCTGGCGGCGGCGGGCATCACGCCCCCGCCCACGATGCGTGGCCGCCCGCTGCAGGAGCTTGCCGCCGGGCGCCTGCGACTCGCCGCGAGTCGCCGCGAATTCGGGGCGATTCGCCGCGATTGGCCCCGGGAAGTCTTCTACCAGATCAGCGAAAGCAAGATCGGCCGCGGCATCCGCACCGAAAAATGGAAATACTCCGTCAGCGTGCCCGGCCCCCACCGGAGCGGCAGCAAACAGCCCGCCGGCGACGTCTACCAAGAGGAATACCTGTACGATCTCGAAAACGACCCGCACGAGCGGTGGAATCTCGTGCGCGATCCGGGCTTCGCGAGCGTGCGCGCGGAGCTGGCAGACGTGCTGAAACGGAGGATGAGCGAGGCAGGGGAAGGCGTGCCGCGGATCGCACTCGCCGCACTACAAGAAGGGCGAATTAAAGACTCAGATGAAGAGTGACGATAATAAAACTGAGGGTGTATTATGGATTGGCAACCGAGTTGATCGGGCTTCTCAGGAGAAGCGATATGAGTGATCCTTGGAAAGAATGGATCCCTGGTGTCCTTTGCCGTGAGCAGTTGCGCAAGCTCGCAAGAGAAGGGCATATTGACCATCTGGCTGATCCTGATGGTGCAATTGATCAGTCTTCGTTTGACCTCTCCCTTTCTGACGAAGGATACCTCTTGATCAGCAGATGTGTGCGCCCGCCCAGGCAGATGTACATGCACGCCCTCCACGAAGGCAAGTTGGTTGAAAGACTGAAACCTGACAAAGAGGGCGGTTATGTGCTCCAAGCGGACAACACGTACATATTCAAGTTGCGAGAGAGGCTTACATACCTGGACAGCGCGCACATCTACGGCCAAGCCACCGCCAAGAGCTCAATCGGGCGTTTGGATGTTTTGGCACGGCTTATAGTTGATGGGATGGATTACTATGACTACTTCGATCCAGTCGGGATTCAACGGGGGAATAGTGATCTCTACCTGGAGATTACGCCCTTCACATTCAACATCAAAGTAGGCGAAGGCGTCAGCCTCTCTCAACTTCGGCTTTTCTACGGAAAGCCGGAAATGTGTACGCTCAGCGGAGCTGAGCTGTATGGTTCCCTTGTCCGAGACTCAAAAAATGATTCCGATGGCTCGTTGTCGGTTGACCTGGTACCAGCCCATATCGCGGGCCCCCATCGAGCCTCCGCTTTCTGCGCTCGGCAGTCACCGAACGGTCCCCCCCCGATCGACCTCCGCCGTAAAGCGGCCAGGGTCGCACCTTGCCCTTTCTGGAGACTGTTGAAATCCGACGATCACGAAACTCTCAGGATTACGAGGAATCTCTTCTATATCCTGCGTTCGAAGGAGAGGCTCGTCATGCCCAAAGGAGTCGCTGTCTATTGCAGAGCCATAGATGAGACTATCGGCGAAATGCGGATCCATTACGCCGGTTTCGCCCATCCCTTCTTCGGTGTTGGCCGCCGGGACAATAAAGAGGGCACCCCGCTCATCTTTGAGGTCCGAGAGCATAACATTGATGTCAATCTGCATGACGGCGCGAAGATCGCAAGGTTGGTTTTCTACAGGATGTCTGAGGATTGCAGCGAGCCCGCTGCCAATGATTGTGTGCCGCCCCCGAGCGGTTATAATGAGCAGGAGCTGACGCTTTCAAAGTTCTTTGAGCCTTGGCCTGAAGCCCTTGAAGTGGATGATGATGGTATTGCCATTTCTAGTTAGGATATCGAACATGCATGACATCGAAGTCATAGCCAAGTCTCTTAGGATTGCTCGCGTTTCATCTCTGGATGTCTCTATGAGAACTGACCATTTCGCAAATCTTAGGGACCTCGTTCTGTCAAGCAACAAAGCCTATCCCGACATCCTTGGCTGGTTTGAAGCGAAAGTCATTCCCGGGCTGCTTTCTTCGCAGCGGGTCGCCTATGTCGGCTATGTGGGAGAGAAGCCCGCGGGGTGCACTATTCTGAGATACGGAGAGGATGTGAAGATCTGTCACGTGCAAGTCAAAGAGAGCTTCAGGAATTTGCATCTCGGTGAGACGCTTATGTTTCTGGTTGCTCTTGAGAGCCGCTCGGCCGCTAGGGCGGTGCACATGACGCTGCCACAGAGCTTATGGGAAGCCAAGCGCGGGTTCTTTGAATCCTTTGGCCTTTCTTCCCCCCACAGAGCTTGGAAGCAATATAGGCCATCAGACGCTGAACTCGTATGTTCGGCAGCGTTCAGTCAGTTCTGGGACGCTGCCACCAACAAGCTCCACAAGCTCTTTCCCCTGTTCCGTTTGGATCAGTCAGCGCCAACTCATCTTGTCATAAGCATTCAGCCAAAGTATGCGTTGCGCATCGTTGAAGGGCGGAAGAGAGTCGAGATTCGTCGGCGTTTCGCTAGGAAATGGTCGGGGGCTCGTCTGGCTCTCTACGCATCGAATCCAGTCTGCGCGATCATTGGCGAGGCAACAGTTGACAAGGTGGTATCCGATACGCCCAGTTCAATCTGGGCCACCTTCCACAGTGATGTTGGCTGTAGTGAAGAGGAGTTCCTCAGTTATGTTGGAACTGCCAGCAAGGTCCACGCAATAGTTCTCAAGAACGTTGAGCCATACAATCGGACACTCCCCCTGAAAGAGGTCGGTGAGATCATCAACATGCCGCTTGCCCCGCCGCAATCCTATTGTACCGTTCAGGGACAGTCCACGTGGGTGAAAGCCATGCCCGTTGCTCGGATGCTGCACCGTGCGCCATGTGTGATTACCGGAAAATGAGATACCATTTCTTCTTCTATCCTTTCATCACCGCCAGCGGCACCAGCCGTGTCACTTTGCGCGCGATGCCGGAGTTGTGAACGATGTCCACCACGTCAGTCACGTCGTTGTAGGCTTCGGAGATCTCTGCGACGAGGGTGCGGCGGCCCTTGGCGCGGACGATGATTCCCCGTGCGGCGAGGTCACGGGCGACGTCGGCTGCGTCGACTTCGCGGGCAGAGGCGTTGCGGCTGTTGGTCCGCCCGGCGCCGTGGGCACATGCTGCGGACGTCGTCTCCATCCGTGCCGACGAGCACGAACGACTGACGGCCTATGTCGCCCGGGATCAGCACCGGCTGGCCGACGGCGCGGTAGACCTCCGGCGTGTCGGGATGATCCGCCGGGAATCCCGCGTTGTGCCCATTCTGTGGCTGGCCGTTTGCAGTGCAAAGGTTCAAGCAATGGAAAACGCATCAGTGAACTGCTAGCGGGTAGCCGAGCTTGATTTTACCACCGTGCAGGAGTACCCCAATCCCTACAGGGATGTTCCCTCACCGCGCGCTTCGATGGGCCCGGCGGCTGGACGATCACTCAGCCCGGGGTTCACGGCGGGGACTGGGTGCCGGTGGTGGAGAAGGAAGAGCGATAGCGTCATGCCGGGCTTGATTGCCGCCCCGTATTCTCCTGCCTCTTTCGCGATTCCCGTTGATTTACATAAACTTACACCCGGCGGCGCGTTCACGGATGGCTATTTCGCTTGACTTTCCCGTGCGCCTCTGGTAATTTTGGATAATTGGCGTATTGGGGACGGACGCCTGGGCGCCAACA
>DATKYA010000077.1:0-8309 GCA_035528775.1 Planctomycetota bacterium
CATGGCGAAGGCTTCGATGTAGCGCGCTTCGTAGAGCGGGCCGACGTCGAACGGCTCGAGGCCGAGATCGCTGGCCAACTGGGACACCACCTGTTTGGCTTCGGCGTGGTCGCCGGCGATGAACGCGGTGGCGGGGCGGCCGTCGAATTCCGGGTCATCCATCACGAGGAAGCTCATGTGGTTGAAGGCCTTGACGATGCGGGCGTTGGGCGCCCACTTGGCCACAAGCTCGGCGGCGGAAGTGTCGGCGTCGACCGCCATCCCGACCGGCAGGCCGTGTGCTCCCTGCTTGAAGGGATTCGTGACGTCGATGACGATCCGGCCTTCGAGGTTGCCGGCTTCCTTGATGGCGTTCTGAGCTTCGCTCCAGGGGACGGCGAGCACGACGACGTCGCCGAGGGCGGCTGCTTCCTTGACGCTAGCGGCGCAGCAGTGGGGGCCGGCCTCCAACTGCAGTTGCCGCATGTCTTCGCTGTCGGGGTGACGCGAGCCGAAAATCACGTCGTGCCCCTTGTGTGCCCAGCGCTTGCCGAGTGTGCCGCCGACCTTGCCGCATCCGATGATACCGATTTTCATTGTGTGAAACTCCTTAGTGAACAGGATGAACACGATGAATGGGATGGAAGAGGGAGGAAGCCTTCCTGATCCCATTCACGCGTTTATGATTCGTCCCATGCCTGACGACTGCTTTACATGTTGAACCGATCCGCCCGGTGCAGCGGCGCCGGAACCGCATCGGGCCGAATACCTGCTGCAAAACGACCGGCATATGCTTATAATATCCACGGGGCATTTTCCCACATGAAACAACCGGCCCACACAGGAGAACCTGGATGACCTCTCGTAAGCGATTCCTGATCGCGATGACCGGCGGGAAGCCGGACCGCGTGCCGTGTACTCCCGATTTCAGCAACATGATTCCCTGCCGGCTCACCGGCAAGCCGTTCTGGGAGATCTACCTGAACGGGAATCCGCCGCTGTGGAGGGCGTATCTGCACGCAGCCGACTACTTCGGAATCGACGCGTGGTTCTTCAACGGCGGGCTGGATTTCCAGTATCCCGACAATGGCGTGAGGTGGGAGCACAAGATCACGTCGCGGACTGACGAGCGGATCGTGCAGCGGCACTACACCACGATGCCCGAAGGCACGCTGGAATCGGAGACGACCTACTATCGGGCCGATCCGCCAACGCCCACGGAGAAGCCGATCAAGGACGTGAAGGGGGAGTTTGCGAAGTTCCGGCGGTTCTTCAAGCCGCCCACCGGCTACAAGATCGATTCAACGCTGCGGCAGAAGGATGAGGTGGGCGAGCACGCGTTCGGCACGTGCGTGGGCTTCCCCGGATTCCAGGTCTGGCACGTGTTTGTGCAGGGCGGGATCGAGCCGCTCGCGTACGCCGAGGCCGACGAGCCCGAACTGCTCGAGGAATTGTGCGAGCTGCAGACGCGCCAGATCGTGAAACAGACCGAGATGATCATCGATTCGAAGCAGTTCGATTTCATCCTGCTGGGCGGGTCGGGTGCGATCACGATGCAGAGCCCTGCTCTGTTCGACAAGTACTCGCTGCCGTGCATCAAGCAGGTGACGAGGATGTGCAAGCAGGCGGGGCTGCCGACGATGCTGCACAGTTGCGGCAAGGAAACGTATCTCGTGAAGCGGTGCGCGGAGGAGACGGACCTTGATTGCGTGAACCCGCTGGAAATTCCGCCAATGGGCGACTGCGATCTCGCGGAGTTGAAGCGGCTGTACGGCAGCAGGATCGCCCTCATGGGCAACCTCCACACGACGGATGTGATGCTGCGGGGGACGGTGGACGAGGTGGAACGCGCGGCGAAGAAATGCCTCGACGACGCGGCGGAAGGCGGCGGGTTCATCCTCTCCACCGGCGACCAGTGCGGGCGCGACACCCCGGTCGAGAATCTGTGGAAGCTCGTGGAAGTGTGCAAGACGTACGGGAAGTACGAATAGAACGATGAACGATGAGGCAAATCGCCCCATGTTTGGTATTTTTTCCCGGTTGCCGGTTCAGGTCGCCTGCGTGGTGGTGATGTGGGCGATGCTGTACCTGGTGAACGCGGGCGGACCAGAGCTGCACGGGGAGGAAGGCTCGCGGGCGTTGCAGGCGCGGTCGATGCTCGAGGGCGGGCACTGGCTTGTGCCGGAGCTGTGCGGCCAGCGCTACATCCTGAAGCCGCCGCTGCTGCCGTGGCTGATGGCGGGGGCGGCGTTTGTGACGGGGGCGCTGAACGAATGGGCGGTGCGGCTGCCATCGCTCCTGGCCACACTGGCCACGGCGTTCGTGGTGTTCCTGTGGGTGCGGCATGAGGCGACCGATGGGGCGGGGCTGTTTGCGGCCGCGGCATTCCTGCTGATGCCGGTGATGTTCGAGAAGGGCTCGCTCGGCGAGACGGATGCGATCGTGATGTGCTGCTCGTTTGTGGCGTTCGCCGTGTGGTGGGGGGGAGTGCGTGCGGGGCGCGTGGCTCCGTGGCGCTGGCTGGCGGCGGGGCTGGTCATGGGAACCGGCGTGATGGCGAAAGGCCCGCCGGCGCTGCTGTTTTTCGTGCCGGCGGTGCTGGTGCTGATCCTGCGGAGGCGGCGTTATGCGGAACTCCTCGGGCTGCTGGCCTGCGCGGCCATCGCGCTGGCTGGGGTGACGGCGTGGGCGCTGGCGGCCAAATCCGGGGGCGACGTGGATGCGTGGCGCCGGGAAATGCTGCAGCCTCGGGCGTTTGTGCTGGTCGACTATCTGAAGAACCACGCCGCGGCGGTCGCCGGTGCGGCGGCGGGCACGCTGCCGTGGATTGCGCTGGCGGTGCTGCTGTTCGGGAGGCGGCCGCAGGATGCTCGTACGGCTCGCGGCACAGGCGCGGCCCTGCTCGTGTACTGTATTGCGGGGAGCGCGCTGTTGCTGTTGTCGCCGCGCGTCAGTGCGCGCTACCTGCTGCCGGTGGTTCCGGCGGTGGCGGTGGCAGCGGGACTGGTGTTCGGGCGGCTGCAGGATTCGGCTCCGAAGCGCGTCCGGCTTCTCACCACCATCGCGGCTGTCATTGCCGTCGGCCGCGTGGTTTTCCTGCTGGCGTACGTGCCGTACGACGCGGCTCACGGTTCCGAGGTGCGGCGGGCTGCGCGCGTTCTCAACGCGGTTACGGAGGATGGCCCGGTTTACGTGCTTCCCGGCACTGGGCACAATGTGGTTTTCTACATCAACCGGCCGTGCATCAGCGTCGATGCGGGCGAGCTGCCGCGGCTCACCGGAGGAATCGTTCTGCTGAACGAGCGGAAGTCGGCCGATGCGGTGGATGCGGTGCCGGGCGTTCTGCTTCAGCCGCTGGTGCGCACCGAGGTGTCCCGCAAGAACGCGCTGCTGGCCGCGCGGGTGGTCGCTGGCGAGCAGCCTGCTCACTCGCAGCAGTAGCACTTCCCATTTTCCACTACGCCTGTCCATGAACCCGGCACCCGGAATACTGAGTCTTTCTGTGAATCCCGTTTCATACGATAATGGAACTGTGAGATTGCCGGTGAAGCGATCTTGCAGGAGGGAAGGATCATCAGGCAGCGGACGGTGCGACCGGGATGGCATGGCCTTGCGGTGGCCCTGGCAGCGATGCTGGGTGCGGCCCACGCCCGCGCCGCGGTCCCGCTGTTCAACCGGGGTGACGCGGAGTACACGCGCTTCCGCTACGAGCACAACAAGCTGTTCACCGCCGATCCGTTTCCGGTGCAGCCGGGGCGGGTGCAGCTCTCGCCGACGTACCTGTTCCTGGGTGCCAACCACGAATGGGGTGACAACTGGGATCTGAATCCGCGGGACACAACGCTCGAGCACACCGGCCTGCTGGTGGCGACAGTGGGGGTGATCCGGCACGTGGATGCTTCCATCGCCATCGGCTTCTCAGACATTCTGGACGAGGAGCAGCCGCAACGCACGGGCGGCGGGATCATCGATTTCGCCCTGGGCTCGACGATCCTCTTCTATCATACGCCGGAACTGGAGTTCACGCTCTCGTATCTGCCGACGTTCTTCACGCCTACGGGCACGCGCACAAGTGTGACCATCATCGGGCCAAGCGAGGAGGCCTTTGTCTTCGACAATCGGATCGCCGGCAACCTCGACTGGGCCTCGAAGCTGATCACCTGCGCCGACATCGGGTACTCCTACTACGTGAACGCCGGCAACGCCAGGCGCAGGGGGAGGGGCAGCACCAGCGTTGCCCTGGGCTACCAGGTGCTCGACTGGCTGCAGCCGGAGGTGGAGCTCGGGTACTTCTACGCCATCGGCCTGAACGCGCCGGACCAGCAGGGGTTTACCGTGGCTGGCGGGGTCATCATGCCCGTGAGCGACAGCGTTCGCATCGATTTCGGTGCACAGCACGTCGTCGTAGGGCGCAATACGGACGCACGTACCATCGTGCTGCTCGACATGGCGATAACGTTCTGAGCCTGAACAGTTATTCGGTTGGCCGGGTGATCGGCTTATCAGTTGTCGGATAGCTGCTGACTGCAGAACCGGACAACTGATCAACCGGTCGACTTCTACTGGCCATCCAGCAGGCTCTTCACCTTCTCCTTGAGCTTGCCCTCGACCGACTGGTTGATGTAGAGCGTGGCCATCGCACAGCCGAAGCACAGCTCCTCCTGGGGGAGATCGGCGAGGCCGCTCATGCCGCGGCGGATGCCGTCGAACAGGCCGTTTTCGTTGGCGCTGCCAATGGGCATGATGCGGCGGATGGCGTGCGAGCCGCAGCGGAACTGCAGGCCGTCGGGCGTAAACGATGCCTGCGTGGGGGCCACGTAGCAGCGGCGGGACAGCGCGAGCTTGCCGTACACGCCTTCCGCCGACGCTTTCACGTAGGCGTCGAGCCCGCCCTTGTGCTCCACCCGCAGGAATGGATTGGTGAAGTAGCCGAACAGCACGGCGCGCTGGTCTTTCGGCACGTTCAGCCGCTCCTGGAATTCATCCCACAGCCGGCAGGCGTCCTGCCAGACGGTTTCGTAGAACCGGCGAAATTCCGCCTCCGACGGCCGAAGCGGGGCGTTCGACCTGCCACCCACCGGGATCACGTGCGGGAAGAGGTCGTTGCGGAACGGATCGTTGCGGTCGGCCGTCTGCTTGTGCCGGCTCAGGATGAACTCGAACAGCTTCGGGAACAGGTCGAGGTTGCGGTTGGTGAGCACGCAGTTGGTGTGGATGACGGGGTGCTGCACGCCGACGAGATCGCGGGCGATCTGGACGTTGTAGATGCCGCGGAGGATGCCGGCGAAGCGATCGCCGGAGCGCAGCTCGTTCTGCAGGCGCTCGTCGTCGGTGTCGAGCGAGATGTGGAGCTTCGACAGCCCGGCCTTGATGAATCGGAGCGCCATCTCGGGGGTGATGAAGACGCCGTTGGTGTTGACGTTGACGGCGGCTCCGCGCTCGGTGGCGAAGCGGATGATGCCGCCGTCGCCCCAGATCATCTCGCCGAGGAGCAGCGGCTCGCCGCCGGTGATGTAGATGTAGGGTCCGCCGTCCTTCGCGTCGCCGATGGATTCGGCGATAATTCGCTTCCAGCCGGCGAGGTCGACCTTCTCGGGCACGTGCTCCTGGTTGCAGTAGACGCAGCGGGGCTGGAAGTTGCAGGCGGTGGTGACGTTCAGCCCGAGGAAGGTGATGGGCGGATTACGGCGGCCGTCGGCTTCATCCGCGCCGCCAAGGTCGTCGGGCCAGCGTGCCAGGATGTCCAGCAGGCGTGCTTCGTCGCGGATGCCGTCGGCGACCACGCGCCTGGCATGGGCTTCGTTGTGCCGGAGGAGTTCCGCCACGACGGTATCGATGAAGTTGCGGGTCTTGCCGGGCTCGATCCGCGTGCGCTTCACTTCCTCGACGAATCCGGATTCGATGGCTCGCTTCCATTCGGGCGTGCCGAGGAGGTCGTCGAGCTCGCGTTGGTGTTCCGGCGTGTACTGCTGCATGGTTTCACCCGAAAGAGGAAGAGGGCCTGAATCAACAACGGAAGAACGGAAGAATGGAGGAATGAAAGAAGAAGATTCCGGCCTGGTCGGTGTTCTCCCCTCTTCATCTTCCGTTCTTTCGTGTCTTTCGTTGTCAATACTCCTCTTCCGTTCGTCTTTCAGTTTCGCAGGCCGCAGCACCAGAGGGCGGAGTTGCCGATCAACTGCTGCATCTGGGGCAGTTGCAGCATCTCGATGTTGTGGCCGTTGGCGAGATGGCAGACGCGCCCCTTGCCGTACGTCCGCACGTAACCATTCACCGACCTCTCCGCCACCGACTCGCCGACGCCGGATGTCTCCAGCAGCACGATGGCGTCCTTCACTTGAAGGATCGGCCGGTGGCGTTCGTCCACCGCTTGGTAACTGGCCACGCCGCGCGTGACCGGATGATCGGCGTTCAGGACCTTGACGGTGAACTTCTCGTCGCCGGCGCCGTGGCCGTTGTAGGTGCTGCCGAGCACGTCGCGATAGAGGCACTCGCCATCGTTGATCCGCCGCAGGGCGGTGGAATTGTGGAGTGCGAGGAACCCGCCGCCAGCCCGCACGAAGTCGGCGATGGCCTTCTCCTGCTCGTCGGTCATCCACCAGACGGCCTCGCCATCGGGCTTGTCGGCGGTGGGCTTGGGCCAGATCATTCCGTCACGCAGCACGACGAGCAGGCGGACGCCCCTCAATGTCTGGGCGTTGAGCTTCGTGACGTCGTAGACGAATTCGACGGGCATGCCGATCGTGCGGAAGGCGGCCTCGAGCGGCGGGCGGATGTATGCGGGCGGATGGTAGTGGTCGCCGATGAGCGCGAGTGCGCGGGGTGCCGCGTCGGCCGGCGGCTCGGGCACCGTCGGTGCGACTGCGGCAGTCGCCGTGAGCTGCGTGTAGGCGGCCTTCACGTGGTCCTTGAGCGAGTCCTTCGCGCCGAATTTCCCGTGCTCGGGAAGCTTCACGTTCGCCAGCGTCGCCTCGTAGGAGCGGCCCATCGTGATCTGCCAGCCCACCTCGTCACGGAGGCGCGTGAGGTAGGCGGCATGATTCGCGGGAATCTCCGGCCCGCCCGCCGGGCCGTGGCCGGGGCAGATGGTCTTCGGCTGCAGCTCCGCGAGCGACGTCAGCGTGTCGATCCAGTTCTGGAGGTCGCATTCGCCCAGCCACGCGGATGGGATGCTCACGGCGGCGTCTCCGGTGAACAGCACGCGCTCCTTCGGCAGCCAGACGAAGATATCGCTGGGCGAGTGGGCGGTGCCATGGGTGATGACTTCGATGGTCCGCTCGCCGAAGGTCAGCACGATCCTGTCGCTCACGCCGAGGAAATTGCCGGGGCGGTTCTTCTCGACGTATCGCTGGCGGAGCGTCTCGTGGACGATGACGGCCGAGCCCTGCCCCGTGAACACGTCCAGGCCACCGTCGTGATCCCAGTGGCCGTGGGTGATGATCAGGAGGCGGATCGGCTTGTCGCTGATCTTCTTCGCTTCGTCGATCATTTCGTTGGCGGCGTCCTTCGAGGAAGCTTCAATGGCGATGGTGAAGTCGTCGCACACGATGAACCCGCCGTTGGCCTGGCCGCGTGCGAGATCGCCCAGCCTGAAGTGCACGCCGGGGGCCACTTCCGTGATCTCGACGGCAACTGCGGGGAGACAGAGAATGGTGATGATCAGCAGAATGAACGCCAGCTTACTCATGTTTGGCAACTCCTTTGTGAAAGGACGGAAGCAGGTCTTCATTCCTGTTTCTCCAACGTGTGAAGAAGCCGTTCGATGACCGGCTTCAACGCAGGAACATCTCGAGTGCCAGCGTCCCATACCATGTTGGTGTCAATGTCGAAGTAACCATGGACGAGGATGTTCCGCATCCCGACGATCTTGGGCCAGGGGATATCGTGCGCCAACGCTCGTATGTCCTCGGGGATCGACCGAGCCGCCTCGCCGATAATTTGAAGATGGCGCAGAAACCACACTTGGAGCAGCTCGTCCTCATCGAAAGCCTCCTTCGTCTTGTCGCTGTGGCGCTCCAGAGCGGCGATGGCGTCCAGGATGTCGTGCAAACGTTCTTTGGGGTCTCTCATACCGGCACCGCCTCCCGCAGCACACGCCGGCGGATGCGAGCTTTCAGGCCACGCTCTGTGGTCACGTCCACTCTGCAACCCAGCAGTGCTTCCAGTTCCATCTGAAGCCCCCCAAGGTCGAGCAGGGACCGGCCCGGTTCCATGTCTACCAGAAAATCGATGTCGCTCGCTTCGTCGGCCTCGCCGCGTGCAACGGAGCCGAAGATGCGTACGTTGTGCGCTCCATGCTGGGCGGCAATGCGAAGGATGTCCTCGCGCTT
>DATKYA010000078.1:0-8133 GCA_035528775.1 Planctomycetota bacterium
CAAGGCCGGCAAGCCCGTGTGGATCTGCGATCCCTTCCCGGTATTCAACAACTACAACGAGGTGAAATTCCCCCGGCGCGTCCGCAACTGGCTGCTGAGCGGCGACCGCTCCGCCGTGCTCGTCGGCTTCCTCAACATCACGCCGTCCCAGGGCGAGCCGACCTTCTTCCACCGCCCCGACGTGACCCTGCTCGACGTCGCCACGGGTAAGACCCTGTGGACCGCCGAAACCTATTACGGCGATTTCATCGCACTCGCGAAGGACGGCTCGCGTGCCGTCATGCTCGACCTCGAAGACCCGTTCAGGCACATCTCCCCGCGAACCGTCCCCAACAAGCACCGCGCCACCGGGCTGGTCATGTTCGACCGCACCGGCGAGAAGCTGTTCCTCCCACTCAAGGGACCGGTCGACCGCCTGCTCGTCGACGCCGCCGCGACCGTCGCCCTGATCACCTACAACGACGCCCGCCGCTACGCCTCGATCGTCGACCTCGACAAGGGCACCATCGCCGATTATCCGTATCCGCGGATCGACGCCGGCGCCGCCGTGGCACCCGACGGCTCCTGGCTCGTGATCGCATACAGCGACGGCGCCGTTCACCGGATCGACCGCGCCGGCAAGCTCGTGTGGAAGGCTGTCCTGCCCGAATCCGGCGTGCCCGGCATCTCGCCGAAGGACGGCTCCGTCACGGTCGTCTCCGCCGGCGGTGCCGCCACGGTGATCGCGGCCGACGGCACGATCGCCCAGACCGTCGATTACGGCAAATCACAGGTTGAGCCGCTGAAACCGGCCCAGGAGCCGCCGCCAAGGCCTCTGGAGCCGCAGGCGCCCGCGCCATTCTGGCACGCCCCGCCCCAGGGCATCGCGAAAACCGAGCTGAAGGGCGCACCGTTCGCCGAGCCGAAAACGTTCACAGGCTCGCAGAAGGTCACGCTCAGCGTCCCCGCGATGTCCGCCAACCGGACGCTCCTCGCGTGCTTCCGCTACCAGTTGAAGGACCCCGCCGACAAGCTCGTCGTATCGATGGCCCGCGGCGGCAAGCCGCTCACTTACTGGTTCCCCTATCACCTGCGGCCGTGGCCGGCGTGGATTCCGATGCGTTTCGACGATCCCCGCACCGTCGAGCTCGCCTTCGAATCCAAGGGCGGCGCCACCCTGCAGGACGGCCGCATCGTCATGCTCAAAACCGAAGACTGGACAAACGTCAGCCCCACGCCCTCGCCCGACAGCGGCGGCACCGACCGCTTCAAGATCGCCGACAACCGCAACGTCCCCCGCGTCATGGTGCCCAACATCTACGGCCAGATCGGCGACCCGCGCGTTGAGCAGATGGCCTACGGTACCAAGGGCACCGACGTCTTCAAGCTGTTCGACGTGGACGTGTTCACCGGCACCGACCTCTACGAGATCGAGTATCCGCTCAACGATTGGCAGCCGTCTACGTGGGAGCGCAACCTGCGCGGCGCCCGCATTGTCATGGAATACGACCGCCCTCGCGTCATCCGCGCCATCGGCATCTGGGAGCAGCCCGGCGACGTCCCCGCCGAATCCTACGCCCTCGAGTGCTGCGACAAGTACGAGATCGACGAGAAAATGACCAAGGAGTTGAAAGCCGACTGGAAGTTCGTCTGCGGCGTCCGCGACAATACCGACTACTTCCACCTCCACGCCTTCCCGCCTACCAAGGCCAAGGTCTGGCGGCTCACCATCGTCCGCACCCAGGCACAGATGCAAAGGCTGGCCGAAGTGGAGCTGTATGAAGAGGCGATGGAGTCGCTGTTTGACTTGGATGGGAAGGAAGGGGAAGGAATGATGAATGATGAATGATGAAAGCGGAACGGCCACCGCCTTTAAACAGGAAAGGTGATTTGGGACAGTCACCTGGTTTTCTGCCATTTTTTTCCTGTCCTCGCCCTCGAAGAAAAATGATGTGAAAACATGGTGACTGTCCCACGTTTTCCCTGTGTTTTGCTCCATTTCGGTCGTCCCTACGGGACTTGCGGCCCCGCTGCCGAACTGCGTTCCCAGCGTTGAAACGCTGGGCTACATTCAGCCGTCCCTTCGGGACGAAGAACAGACAGATGCCTAATTTCACGCCATTCGTGACTGTCACCATGTTTTCCCATGTTTTCACCATGAATGTTTTCCACCATGTTTTCCCCTTTCCTTCCCACAAGGTCAGGGGAAAAATAACAGGAAACATGGTGACTGTCCTGACTGTCCCAGATTTGAGAAGAGGGAACAGGGAGCAAGGACCCGATCGTTCACCGCCGCCCCAGCACCACCGCTGTCAGCGGCGGAATCGCTACGCGCTGACCGCCGTGGATCAGCGTGGGCACGGTGACGCCGGGGCCTTGCCATAGGTCTTCGGATGAATCGAGCAGCTTGGTCCACGCGCCCTCCGGCAGGTCGAGCTCCACGGCGGATTCGCGCTCGCTGAAGTTCAGCAGGCACGCGGCGTGGCTGCCGTTGTGCCAGCGGCGCATGATGATCAGCCGCTGCTCCTCGTGGGCCGTCACCTCCGTGCAGCGCTTGTCGAGGTGGGCGAATGCCGGCGTCTCCTTGCGCAGCCTGAGCACCAAGCAGTACCACTCCAGGAGCACGCGATGGAGGCCCCTGGCTCGCAGGTCCCAGTGCAGCTTCGACCGCAGGAACGTCTGCTCGCTGAACGGATCCACCGGCTCGCCGGGATCGTGGAAGGCTTTCAGCCCCTTGCGGTAGCCGGCGCGGACGGCATCCACGAGCTCGGGGTCTTCGTGGCTGATGAAGTAGAAGAACGGCGCGTCCTCCGCGTATTCTTCGCCCATGAAAATCAGCGGCACATACGGCGACAGCAGGTAGGCGGCCGCCGCCAGCTTGAGCGCGTCGAACGGCACCTGCACCGCCAGCCGCTCCGCCGCCACGCGGTTGCCCACCTGGTCGTGGTTCTGTGCGAACACCACGAGCTGGTCGGCGCGGATGCGGTCGGGCGAGCTGCCCCGGTGCCGCCGCCTGAACGGCGAATACTCCCACGTGTAGACGTAGCCGCCGCGCAGCGATTTCGCAAGCTGCTCGATTGTGCCGAAATCGCTGTAGTAGCAGCGCGAATAGCCCGTGAGCACGCTGAACAGCGCGTGGTGGAAGTCGTCGCACCACTGCACGTCGATCCCGTAGCCGCCGTTCTCGACCGGCGCCACGTAGCGGTTGTCGTTCAGGTCCATCTCGGCGGTCAGGTAGTGCTTCCTGCCCGTGTGGCGGCAGAACGCATCGGTCCGCTCGGCCAACTCCTGCAGGAACGGCTTGGCCGACGAGTTGATGATGTAGTCCACGGCGTCCAGCCGCAGGGCGTCGAAATGATAGTGCTGGAACCAGTGGAGGGCGTTTTCGATGAAGAAGTCGCGCACCTGGTCGCTATCGTGCTCGTCGTAGTTCAGTGCCTTGCCCCACGGCGTGAGGTACGTTTCGGTGAAGTACGGCCCGAACTCGAGCAGGTAGCAGCCTTCCGGGCCGAGATGGTTGTACACAACGTCGAGCACGGCAGCCAGGCCGTGGCGGTGGCAGGCGTCGACCAGCCGCTTGAGGGCAGTGGGGCCGCCGTAGCTGGTCTGCACGGCATAGGGGTAGGCGCCGTCGTAGCCCCAGTTTCGCGAGCCGGGGAACTGCGCCACCGGCATCAGCTCGATGGCGGTCACGCCCAGCTTCGCCAGTTCCTCCAGCCGCGGGATGATCGCGCTGAACGTGCCCTCGGCCGTAAAAGTGCCCGTGTGGATCTCGTAGATGATCATCCGGTCGAACGGGATGCCCGCCCAGGTGCGGTCGCCCCACTCGAACGCGGCGTGATCGACGACCAGCGACGGCCCGTGCACGCCCTCCGGCTGCGAATGCGACGCCGGGTCCGGTCGCAGCGTCTTGCCGTTCAGCCGATAGGAGTAGAGGGTGCCCGGGGCCACGCCATCGGCGGTTGCCCGCCAGTAGCGGCAGTCGTCGCGGGTCATCGTGATCGCGCGCTCCTTGGGCGTGAGGATCACCAGATCGACCGTCTCGGGGAGCGGCGCCCACAGCGTGAATTCACATCGGTTCTTCCCCAGATACCGTGCACCTGCCTTCATCGCTCACCTGTGAGAAAGGCGACGGGAAAATTGCGCAACACGTCGGCCACGGGCAGGCCGTCGGAGCCGCTGATCGTGCGGCCGGAAATGGCGTCGGTCCACGATGGCGGGGCGTCGTCGGGCAGCAGGATTCTCGTGTCGCTCCACACGTCGCCCAGCGGCTCGCGGTCGTCGGGTACCACCTTCGTGAGGAATCTCGGCGCCACGGCGAGCGCCCAGGAAGCGTCCGTCGTTCTCGCGAAGGCGACCACGTTCCGCGCGTGGACGCCCCGCACGTCCAGCGGAAGGTAGTCGCCTTCCTGGAACAACTCCGCCCGCTCGCGCCGGGCGTGGAGCGCCCGGTAGGTGAGGAACAGCTTGATCCTGCCGTGAGCCTTGGCGGCGAGGAGGCGGCCGGGCAGCCCGGGCAGGTCGCGGTCGATTTCATCCTGCAACTCGCCCAGCAACTTCTCCCGCAGGCCGAAGTCCACCGGCCGCCGGTTGTCCGGATCCACGAACTGCAGGTCCCACAGTTCCGTCCCCTGGTAGAAGTCGGGCACGCCCGGCGACGCGATCTTGATGAGCGTCTGCGAGAGCGAATTGTAGATGCCGTAGCGCGCGATCCTCCGCTGGAAGGGCATGAACTCCGCGAGGAACCGGTTTCGCTCCGATGGCTCGAGAATGCGGTCGACAAACTGCAGGCACGCGTTTTCGTAGGCGGCGTCGGGCTTCAGCCAGCCGGTGTGAACGCGCGCCTCGCGCACCGCCTTGAGCATGAACTTCTTCACTCGCTCCCGGAACGCCGGATATTCTTGTTCCGAGAACGGCCACGCGCCCACGAGGCTCTGGTAGAGGAGGTACTCGTCGTTCGGATCGGGTGCGCGGTGCCCGTTGACGGCCGGCTTCGCGCCGCGGTTGAGCATTCGCCACCGCAGCACGGCCGCGCCCCATTCGTCGGGCAGCTCGGACAGCACGTTCAGCCGCGCGCGCACGTCCTCGCCACGCTTGGTGTCGTGCGTCGACGTCGCGCTCAGCGTGTGCGGATGCAGACGGTTGCGGGTCGCGTTGAACTCGTGGAACTCCTCGGCGCTCGTCCCGAAGCGGTCGGGGCAGCCCCCCACCTCGTTCAGCGAGAGCAGCCTGTTATACAGGTACAGGAAGGTGTCCTCGAACCCCTTCGCCATCAGCGGGCCGGTGAACTGCTGCAGGCGCTTCACGAAGTGCTTCCACTGTGCGCGCTCGGCGTCGCTCATTGCCTCGTCGAACTGCAGCAGCAGCACCTTCTGCACGAGGTTCAGCTCGTAGAGCAGGTCGGGGCGGTGTTGCATCGCCAGGCGGATCGCCTCGTTCACGATGCTCCGGTCGCGCTCGGAGGCCCACGCCTCGCCCTCGTACGTGCGGTAGACCGGGAAGACTGCCATCACTTCCAGCAGCACCTTCTTCAGGCCGCCGAAGGTCATGTCGCGGCCGTAGCGGTTGCGGGCGGCGATCCGCTTCAGCAGATCGGCGAGGTTTGCGGCCTCGCCGGCCATCATCCGCTCGGCGATCAGTTTCTTTTTGTTGAACAGCAGCTCGCGATACGGCGCGTGCCGCGGCACGAACCTGCCGTAGATCCTGTCGAACCGCGCCTCGTGCTCGGGCATGCAGAAGATGCCGTTGAGGCGGTTGGCAAACTCGTAGCCGGTTGTGCCCTGCACCGGCCATGACGGCCGAAGCGGCTCGTCGTGGGCCAGGATCTTCTCCACGATGATGTAGGTGTCGCCCGTCCGCTTCCGCAGCCTGCCCAGGTAGGCGGTCGGCTCGTACAGGCCGTCCACGTGATCCACGCGCAGCCCGGTAAACTTGCCCTCGTTCACGTACCGGAAGATCAGCGCGTGCGTGTGCTCGAAGACGGCCTCGTCCTCCACGCGCAGGCAGATGAGGTCGCTGATGTTGAAGAACCTGCGGTAGTTGATCTCGTCGGCCGTGACCTTCCAGAAGCAGAGGCGGTAGTGCTGCTCCTGCAGCAGTTCGTCGATGCAGTCGAAGCTTCGCGCGTCGCCCTTCTCGCCGTTGAACCGAGCGACGGCCTCGTCCACGTAGTCCTTTACTGCGGCATCGCTGGAGTACGCCTCCCACAGGGCGGCCTTGGCGGAGTGCACGGTTTCCGCGCATTCGGCCGCATCGCCGGCGGGAGCCGCGGCGATGGAATCGACCGCCGCGTGAAATCGTTCCACGCCCGCTTCAGACCCGCCGGCGCCCGCACCCACCGGCACCGCCGCCGGCTCGAACACCCTGGCATACGACAGCAGCCGCGCCGGCAGCCGCAGCATGCCGTAGCGCACGCACAGGCCGTCCTGATCGAAGCCGAGCGTGATCTCGGCGTTCTCGAGCGCCTCCGCGTAGAGCCTGCCCAGGAATGGAGCCAGCACGCTGTCGCCCCCCGGACGCAGGTCGCACGTGATGTCGAAGAATCCCGCATACCGCGACGTCTGCCCCTTCTCCAGCAGGTCCATCAGCATCGCGTTCGACGGATGATACGCCATGTGGTTGAAAACGATATCCTGCACCCATCCCAGGCCGAGCCGCCGCGTCTGAGCCATCAGCTCGTCGAGCGCGGCCTCGCCGCCGAGCTCGGGGTTCACACTGGCGGGATCGGTCACGTCGTAGCCGTGCATGCTGCCGGGCACAGCGGTAAACACCGGCGACGCATACACGTCCGTGATCCCCAGGTCCGCCAGGTACTGCACCATCCCCATGGCAAGGCCGAAGGTGAACCCGGAGTTAAACTGCAACCGGTAAGTTGCCGATGGAATGCGCATGCCCACCCTCCTGCGCCGACGATAGAGGATCGCCCCGTTAACAGGACATCGCTATCCTGTAAAACAGCGGGAACGGCGAAGAAAAATCATGGAGCGAATCGCAGGAAAAAACTGCAGGCGGAAAACGGAGAAAGGGCAGGGAAGAAACCGAAGGCCACAAAGACACAAAGATACGAAGAGCACAAAGAAGAGGAAGAGGAGGAGGAAAACAACGAAGACGATGGGGTGGCTTTCTTCTTCGTGCCCTTTGTACTACTATCCTGAAAATCCTGTGTTTTTTGCGCAAGATTCCCGGGCACAGTGGACCAAGTGGACCAAGTGGACCAAGTGGACCAAGTGGACTTGTGGCACGCCGTCTTCTGCGGCCGCAAGCCCCAAGCCGCAAGCCCCAAGCCCAATGCCATCTTTGGTTGCGGCCTTGGCCGCGCTGTGGCCTTCGTGCCTTTGTGGCTTTCTTCCTCTTCGCTCCTCATTCCTTCCTCATTCCCGGTACTTGCTTCCCTTGCACTTCTCCTTGAAGAACCGATCGTACGCCCGGCGGTTCAGCGGCAGGCTCACCGGCTTGCCGACGTGGCTGGAATAGATCATAGCGTTGGCGAGCTCGAGCGACAGGATTCCCTCGGAGCCGGGCGCGATGGGCGGGCGGTTTTCCATGATCGCGTGGGCGAAGTCGCGCGTCACCTCGGCATGCCCGCTCGGGCACTGCTCGATCTCCACCGGCTCCTCCTTGAACGGCGGGAATGACCACGCCACGGTCGTCGTCTTCGTGAACACGCTGATCGGCGTTTCGAGCAGGTAGAGCTTGATCTGGTTGTTCTCGAAGATCACCTTGCCCTTGTCGCCGCACACCTCGATCCGCCACGTGTTGGGATGTTCGACCGTGCTGGTGTGGAAGTAGCCGCGGCCGCCGTTCGCGTAGGTGACCATCGCCGTGGCCGAATCCTCCACCTCGATGTCGTGCAGGCGGGTTTCCACGGCGCCGAACACCGACGTCGGCCTGCCGCCGATCCAGATGAACTGGTCGAGGTCGTGCGGGGCCTGGTTGATCAGCACGCCCCCGCCCTCGCCTGCCCACGTGCCGCGCCACGTGCCGCTGTTGTAGTACGCCTGCGTGCGGTAGTTGCTCGCGATCATGTTCACGCGGCAGACGTCGCCCAGCATCCCGCTGCTCACGATTTCGTGCATCCTGCGCTTGGCGGGCTCGGTGCGCATCTGGAACATCGTGCCCAGCAGCTTGCCGTGCTTCTCCGCCGCCTGCAGCATC
>DATKYA010000079.1:0-12474 GCA_035528775.1 Planctomycetota bacterium
TCTCGTGCTCGAAATGCGGGCACACCTTCACGAGCTGAGCTTCGAACGATTCCGGACAGGCAGGCTGGCAGCGGCCTGCCTTCCCATGTGCGGGCACATCGTGTGGTTCTGCGATTACGGGAGTTGACTCGATGAAAGCAATGATCGTTGCACTGGCAGTTGTTGGTATCGGATTGGCATGGGCCGGGGAAGAACCGGCGAAATCATCGGGGCAGCAGATGCCCGGCGAGGTCGTCGCCTCTTTCGCCTTGAAGGCAGACGCCGCCTCCACGAGTGCGGGCATCTTCGACGGCAGCGGCCGGCTCGTGCGCCAACTCTGGGCGATGCAGCCGCGCAAGGCCGGCAAACAGCAGATCCGGTGGGACGGCCTCGACGAGCACGGGCAGGCCACGCCGCCGGGCGAATACGAGTTCCGCGTCGTCATCAACAATTCCACCTACCGCAACGTGGGTGTGCTCGGCAACACCGGCGTGCCGCCCAGCGAGCCCGGCCACATCCAGCACAACATCAGCGGCATGTGCACCGACTCCGCGGGCAACCTCTACACGGCCAACGGCTGGGAGGAGGCGGGGCACGACTTCAAGGTGTTCGACCCCGACGGCAAGACGCTCTACCACGCGCGCTACCAGATGCGCAACGGCAACCCGAACGGCGCCCCCTACTCGATCGCCACCGACGACACCTGCATTTACTGCGGGATGCAGGGCTGGGCGCGCGAGCCGTTCAACTCGAAATCGCAGATCCAGCGGTTCAGGATCGAGCCGGCGGCACCGGGCCAGAAGCCGGGCACCCTGGAGAAGTTCACCGACCCCGGGCTCGCCGACTACGACGGCCACATCCAGCTCTATGAATGGCCCGACAAGCAGGTGCCCGAGGGTACGTCGGAAGAAGACGCCCCGCTGATGCGGCATCCGATCCGGTCGCTGGCGATCCACGGCGACACGATCTTCGCCATCGATTGCCTGGGCAGCAAGATCCAGAAGTTCCACAAGGTCACCGGCCAGAAGCAGGGGGAATTCCCCGTGAAGCGGCTGCCGGCCGCCCTCGCGATCGACAAGGACGGCAAGCTGTGGATCGGCCACGGCCGCAGCACGGTCAGCGTCTATTCGGAGGATGGCAAGCTCCTCGCCGACAAGATCGGCGGGCTCGGCGATGTCAAGTCGCTCTGCTTCGGCCCGGACGACCTCCTCTACGTGGCCGACGGCAAGGCGAAGCAGGTGAAGATCTACGACGTGTCGACCGATCAGGCCAAGCTCGTCCGCACGTTCGGCGAGCCGGCGAAGCCGGGCGACTGGGAGCCGAACAAGTTCTACAGCCTGAGCTGCGCCGCGGTGGATCGGCAGGGCAACCTCTTCACGGCGGCGCCCCTGCCCACCGGCGGCGTGCGGCTGGCGAAGTTCTCGCCCGACGGCACCTGCCTCTGGGAGCACATGGGCCTGATGTTCTGCGACCTCGGCAAGTACTCGCCCCGCCGGCCCGACGAGTTCATCACCCATCGGTTCCACCGGTTCATGCTCACCAACAAGAACGCGGGCAAGTGGCAGTATCGCGGGACTATCCTCGATGGCGACGCCAGCTACATCAACGCCCAGCACGGCGTGATGAGCCTGCTGAAGCTCGGCGGCAACGAGTTCATCTTCCAGTGCTACGGCGACGGCGTGCAGGTCTACCGCCGCACCGACGACGGCCTCTACCGGCTGGTCTCGGCGTTCGGCGGCAACAATCCGTTCCCCAACGGCGTGTTCAATGACTGGGCGCCGCCGGAGAAGCGCGGCCCGCGCGGACAGTGGATGTGGACCGACCAGAACGCCAGCAACAAGGTCGAAGACGACGAGGTGGTCTGGTTCAGGCCGCCCGGCAAGGCGCGGTACAACGTGTTTGGCATGAACATCGACGAGCGGGGCAACGTGCTCTATTGCGAGCACCACACCGGCTCGATCTGGGAGCTGCCGATGTCGGGCCTGGACGGCTCCGGGAACCCGGTGTACGACTGGCGGCTCGCCCGCGAGATCATCGTGCGCGACACCTCGCCGGTGAAGTTCTTCCCGCTGATGGCCAGCCGCGCGGAAGACGGCACGATCTACGCGTTCGGCCGAAGCGGCGACGCCAACAAGCCGGAGCTGGGCGGCTGGCCGCGGCCCGGCGGCAAGACAGCAGGCTACGCCTGGATGGGCGGCTGGGCGCTGCTGCGCTACGCCGCCGACGGCTCCACCATGTGGGCCGCCAAGCTCCCCGAGGTCTGCGTGGGGATGGACGTCATCCCCGATAACAAGGGCGTGATGCTCGGCCACTTCGAGTCGGGCCGCATCTATCACTACCTGCCCGACGGCCTCTTCATCGGGCAGTGCGAGATCGACAAGGCCGCCAACGGCGCCCAGGGCTGGATGGACAACACGTCGGCCGTTGCCGTCGAGCGCGACCCCCGCGATGGCATCCTCGACGTCTTCGGCGAAGATAGCTGGCTGAACCGCCTCCTGTGGTACCGCGTGGATGACCGCGACGTGAAGACGGTGACGGGGAAGTTCAAGCGCTGACGGGACCAGGCAGCCTGCAAGATCCTGGGGCGCGTGCCAATGGACTGAATGGACTGAATGGACTCAGTGGACTCGGCGTATGGCGTCTTCTTCGGCCCCAAGCCCCAAGCCCATAGCCTTCTTGACGGTGCTTTTCGCTTGACGTTTCGGTGTTGTGCCGGCACAATGGAAGGCATGAACGAAGACAAGCTCAATCACATCAGGCGCATCCTCACCGAGATGGGCAGCGTGGCCGTGGCGTTTTCGGGCGGCGTCGATTCCACCTTCCTGCTGAAGGTGGCGCACGACACGCTGGGCGACTGCGCCCTCGGCGTGACCGCCCGTTCGGAGACGTATCCGGAATTCCAGTTTCAAGACTCGGCAGCCCTCGCGCGGCAGATCGGCGCCCGCCAGATCGTGATCGACACGGAGGAGCTGGCGATTCCGGGCTTTCAGGATAATCCTCCCGACCGCTGCTACTACTGCAAGCGCGAGCTGTTCGAGCGGATTCGAGCGGTGGCCGACGAGCAGGGCCTCGCCTATGTGGCCGACGGCTCGAACGCGGACGACCTTCGCGATCACCGCCCGGGCCGCAGGGCGGCCGCCGAGCTGGGTGTGCGCAGCCCCCTGCAGGAAGCCGGCATGGGAAAGGCCGACATCCGCCGCTGCTCGAAGCTCCTGGGCCTGCCGACGTGGGACAAGCCGGCATTCGCCTGCCTGTCGTCCCGATTCCCCTACGGCACGTCTATCACGGCAGATGCCGTGCGGCAGGTAGGAGCCGCCGAGGAGTTCCTCCGCGCCGAAGGATTCCGCCAGTACCGCGTCCGCCATCACGACACGATCGCCCGCATCGAGCTGCCCCCGGAAGATCTGCCCCGCGCCATGCAGGACGAGTTCCGCCGGCGCCTGGTCGCCCGGCTCAAGGAGATCGGCTACACGTACGTCACGCTCGACCTCGAAGGCTACCGCACCGGCAGCATGAACGAAGTGCTGTAGAATGACGATCATATCGGTGAACTGAAAACTCCCCGAGCCACACCCAACGAAGGAGCGCGCGAATGAGGGCTGCGTGGATTACCGATGCACATCTCGATTTCGTCAGCATCGGCCGGGGGAGAACCTTCCTGAACGAGATCCGTGCGGCGCAGCCGGACGCGCTCCTGGTCGGGGGCGACACCGGCCAGGCACCGATCGTCCGGTCATGTCTCGAAGTGATCGCACAGTTTTTGCAGTGTCCTGTTTATTTCGTCCTGGGTAATCACGACTACTATCGGGGCTCGATCGTGGAGCTCCGAGAGGCCATGAAAACGCACGGGCCCGGCGGGCGCCTCTGCTGGCTTGGTGCCTGCACGTCCATACCGCTGTCCCACGAAACGGGGCTGGTCGGACACGGATCGTGGGGCGACGGGCGGTTTGGCGATTTCCAAAATTCCCCCGTCCAGATGAATGATTTCCTGCTGATCCGGGAGTTGGGCGGTCTGAAGGCGCCGGATCTGCTCCGGAAACTACAGGACCTCGGTGACGAAGCGGCCCGGCACTTTGAGACTGTCCTTCCCGCGGCGCTCGATGAATACCGCCACGTGGTCGTCCTCACGCACGTGGCCCCCTTCCTGGAAGCTGCCTGGTACGACGGCCGACCGTCCGACGACGACTACGCCCCTTTCTTCGCATGCAAGGCGACGGGTGAAGTGCTGCGGAGCGCTATGGAACGGCACCCGGACCGCACCATGACGGTGCTCTGCGGACACACCCACGGATCGGGAGTAGTGCGAATCCTGCCGAATCTGATCGTCTACACGGGCGGGGCGGAATACGGCAGGCCGGAGGTCCAGCGCGTCTTTGAATGGCCTTGAATGACCGCACGCTGAATCGGTCCGAACCCCCGTCGCATTTCCGCACCCTTCCGCGTTCGCATCTCACTGATGAACTCGCCGACCGGTCTTCCGAAAACAGACTGTACTGTCAAGGTGTCGGCTGACTATCCGGATGGGGAGACTATTCCGACGAGAGGAGAGGCGAAATGGTCCTCAAGGTAATCGAAGTGCTGGGAACCTCGGAGAAGGGTTGGGAAGACGCGGCCCGCGAGGCGCTGTCGCAAGCGGCCCGCTCGATCAAGCACATCAGGTGCATCGACGTGGTCAAGCACACGGCGAAGGTGGAGGATGGCAAGATCGTCAGCTACACCGCCGACTGCAAGATCTGCTTCGAGGTGCATGCGGAGGAGCATCTTCACCAGGAGATGAAGAAGGCGAAGTAGCACCGCTTGGAGGCGCAATTCGCGAAGGCGTGCGGCCGGCACCATGAGACGTGCCACCGGCACGTCTCTACGCGCGGAGGGAAGGGCACGCCGTGAGGTTGAAGCCGCCGAAAAAGGTGATCAGGGTAATCGTGATCTTCCTGGGTGCGATCACCGCGCTGTTCCTGGTGGTCACGCTGTTCCTGGCGCTTGGCGGCGGCAAGTTCATCATCGAGGCCGCGCTGCCCGCCGCCATGAACGGCTACATCACGGTCGACCGCCTCACCTACATCCCCTTCGGTACCGCGCGGGTCAAGAACCTGGAGATGGTGCTCGACTGGCACGGCCGGCAGGAGCGGGTGATCGCGGCGAAGGAGGTGGTGGCGACGCCCCGCATTCTGCCGCTGCTGCGGCGCCGGATGCAGTTTGACAAGGTAGTCGTGAAGGGTGTGGAACTCAATCTGCGCCTGATGCCCACCGGCCTGGTCAACATCGACCAGCTCTTCCGCAAGCCTGGCATGCCCAAGAAGCCGTTCATCCAGATCTATCCGCCTGCCTACTCGGAGGTGAGCGACGTGGCGTTCTCCTTCCGCCCGTTCACCTACGCCCCGATCCAGATCGACGAGATCGCGTTTTCGTTCCTGCCGCGGGCGAGCCCCGCCGTGCAGCTCCTCGGCTACGGGAAGCTGAAGGGCGAACTGATCGGCACGGGCAACGCGCTCGTGTACGTGGACGTCCTCCCCCGGGATTTCGTCGTGGTGTACGAGGGGGGCGAGATCGAGCTGAGCTACGACATGCTGCAGAAGCTGCCGCTGCCGCCGACGGTGAATGTGAACGAGATGATCCTGCCGAGCGGCCGGGTGCGATTCAGCGCTATCATCTCGGGCAGGGAGGACGTGGCGGATTTCACCCACATCCAGGCCGAGCTCGCCGATGTGACGGTGGCGTCGCTGCAGTATCCCGTGGCGATCACGAACGCGTCGGGCAGGATCGTGAGCGACGGCCGCTCGGTGAGCGTGCGCGATTTCCGCTGCCTGTTGTCATTGGCCGATGCGGCCGCCACGATGCAGATCAGCGGGCAGATCCACGAGGACGGCGGCCAGGCGTTCGACGTGTCGTTGGAAAACGTGCGGGTCACGAACGACGTGCTCGCGTTCCTCCCGGGCAGCAAGATCTCGAATTACCTCATGCTCAACGGTGACGCCGGCCTGAAGGGGAGCGTGTATAACCGGCCGGGGTGGTCGGTGCCGCGCGTCGCGCTCGATTTCAGCTTTCACGGGCAGCTCATGCCGCTCGACTACCCGGTGCCGGTCCAGGCGGTGAGGGCGTCGATTCGCACCGAGCCGCGGGGGACGATCGTGATCGACAGGCTGGAGACGGACATCGGCGAGGGCCCCGCACGCAGCCGGATCACCGCCGGCGGCACCATCGATCCCGCGCGCAACCTCGTCGAGCTGTTCTTCTCGTCGCCCGTGATCGAGATCGACAACATGATGCTTTCGCGCGTGCCGCAGCTTCCATCGTGGCTGCTGAACATGATCGGCATCTCCGGCCGCCTGAGCCTGAACGGCGAGTTTGCCCACAGCGCCGACGACAACGTCATCGACGCGCGGGTGGGGCTGAACGACTTCGACGCCGCGATGCTGCAGTACCCGGAGATCGGATTCAAGAATCTCACCGGGTCCGTCCAGTTCAGCCGCAAGCGGCTGCAGCTCACCGGGCTGCGGGCTCGGGCGCTCACCGGCCAGGTGCAACTGGACGCCGAGCTGAGCCTGGCGCCTGACAACGGGTACTTCATCGGCGACGTGGAGGCCCGCGACATGGACATCTCGCTGCTGCCGCGGGAGCTGATCAAGAAAGACGTGGCCGGCGTCCTGACCACCAGCATCCACTTCGAGGGCGAGCAGCTTGCAGTGCCGCGGATCAAGGCGCACGGCACGATCGCGATCCGGGACGGCCGCCTGATCGAGCTTCCCGTGTTGATCTCCATCATCAACTTCCTCAACCTCCGGCTCCCCGGCCGCGTGATCTTCCGGTCTGCCTTCGTCCGGTTCACCATTGAAAACGAGGTGGTGCACGTCCAGCGGCTGGAGATGAACAGCGACGTTCTGACCGTGTACGCCCGGGGCAGCATCGGCCTGGATGGAAAGCTCAAGCTGCGGGTGGGCGTGGGCTACCGGAGGCCGGTGCTCAGGCGGATTCCCCTCATCGGCCCCATTGTGTCGTCGATTACCAGCGCGATCCGGCGGGCACTCACCACGGTCGACGTCACCGGAACCGTGCAGGAACCGACGATCACGCTGGTGAGCGCGAAGTACCTGGTCAGCCCGTTCACATCGCTCTACAAGCTGTTTGCCGAGGAGAGCGAGTAAGGAATTATCTCAAGAGGCGATCCCGACGTAGGGGCGGACGGCGTCCGCCCGAGGGCACACGCCGTGTGCCCCTACATAGTCCGTCGGATGTTTTGAGAGGGCACACGCCGTGTGCCCCTACTGAGTAGGATTCTGGTGGAATGGCCGCCCCGGCGGGCGATAACAGAACACGGGGCGCGCGAGCCTTCGGGCTTCTGGTTTCCGCACAACGAATCCGAATCGAAAGGAGCTGCCTGATGCCGGATTTTGCCAATCCATTCAGCGGAATGGCGCCGGACCGAAAGATGACATTGGCCGAGCTGACGAGGGCGGTCCGGCTGAACCTCGCGGCCGAGGAGGAGGCCACGCACCTCTATGAGGCTCATGCCGATGCCACCGACAACGTGCTGGCGCAGAAAGTGCTGCGGGATATCGCCCGCGAGGAGCGCGTGCACGTGGGCGAGTTTCAGCACCTGCTGAACCTCCTGCTTGACGACGAGAAGGACACGCAGGCGGAGGGCGCCGCGGAAGTGGACGAGATGGCGGAAACGGGCCCGCCGCCCGAATCGGCACCCGCCGGCAGCACGCAGGAGATTCCCACGGTTGGCCAGATGAGATAACGGGCTTGGGGGGCCATGCCACGGACATCTTCTTGGCCGTCCGGGAAGGCCGATCGCGACCGGTCGAACAGATATTCGTGTTGGGGACGGCCTGCCGGGCCGCATCCCGCGGAGGAGGAAATGATGTTTGAGAAGTACCTGAATCGAGACGGCGTCCCCTTCGGCAGCTCGGCGTGGGAGGCGATCGATGCCGCGGTGGTCGGTGCGGCGAGGAGCCAGCTCACGGGCAGAAAGGTGCTGCACGTCGAGGGCACGTTCGGCCTCGGGCTGAAGGCGATCCCCCGCAACGACGCTCCCGTCGAGCAGAAAGGAGCGGGGGACGTCGCCGTGATGTCAAGCGCCGTGCTTCCGCTGGCGATGCTGCAGGGCGGGTTTTCGCTCGGCATGCGAGATCTGGCGGCATTCGAGCAGAGCGGCCTGCCGCTCGACGTTGCGGCGCCCGCCGAGGCCGCCATTGCCGTTGCCCGGCAGGAAGACGCCCTCATCTTCGGCGGCTCCAAGCCGCTCGGCATGCAGGGTCTGCTGAACGCGGCTGGCTACCACAAGATGGAGCTGAAGAACTGGGACAAGGTGGGCACCGCGGCCGACGACGTGATCCAGGCCGTCACGAGACTGGACGATGCCGGGTTCCACGGCCCCTACACGCTCGCCCTCAACCAGCGGCTGCACAACCTGCTGTTGCGCCGCTATCCGCAGGGCGAGATGACGGAGCTCGAGCACGTCCGGCAGATCGTGGGCGACGCCGTGGTGAAGTCGGCGGCGATCGCCGAGGGCGGCGTGCTGATCGCCTCCGGCAAGCAGTACGCATCGATCATCCTGGGCCAGGACCTCGTGACGGGGCTGGTTGGCCCGGAGGGCGCGGGCTACCGCTTCATCGTGTTCGAAAGCCTGGCGGTGCGGATCATCCGGCCCGACGCGATCGTGGTGCTGAAGTAGTCCAGGCTACAGGTACACAGGCTACAGGCTGCAGGGTCGGCTGTCGGCCGGCTTTACGGCGTACCTGTAGCCTGCCGCCTTTCCGGCGTCGCTGGCTTGGAAACTATCTCAAGACGTCCGACTGGTTCATGTAGGGGCACACGGTGTGTGCCCCTGGGTTGGCCGTCCATCTTGGGACGCACGGGGCTGTCCGACATGCTCCGCGGTCGAATACGGCTCGTCGCGTCATTCCGTTGTCCTCCACCTCTTGGCATCCGCGGAAAACCACTGCTGGAGGGCCGTGCCGGAGGCGATGAAGCGATTCCTGAAATTTCTGCCTGCCGTGCTGGTTGTGGCCTATCTGCTGTTCCACGCGCTGTCGTTGTCGCCGGGGGTGCGGCTGCCGCTGCCGTGGTTGCGGTCGAGCAGCGGAGTCTTCCGCGGCAGCCTGCACCGAAGCGGGTCGTTCGACTCAAGCGGGCCGGCGGCAATCGTCGAGATGAAGGTTTCCGAGCCGCTGCACGCGTTTGGCAGGCCGGCCGTGGCAGGCGCGGCGGTGTGCTTCGGCTACGGCGACGGCACGCTGTGCTGCGTGAACCTCGCGACCGGCCGCGAGCGCTGGCGATGCCGGCCAGGATTCTTTCCGCAATCGGTCTCCGTCTTCGATGCCACCGTCATCTCGGCGGGAATGGAAGGGCAGCTCGCGGCGAGCGATATCGAAGCCGGCGGCGTGCGGTGGAAGCGCATCGTGGCACCTGCCGGCTCGCCCGCACAACGGCAGCAGCCCGACCCCGCCCCTGCCGGTACCGTGCTGCTGGCCGATTACTTCGGCGACCTCTACGCGATCGGGCTGAAGCGGGGCGGCACGCAGTGGGCGCGTTCGCTGCACGGCTCATACGCCTCCGGGATCGACGTCTGGCGAAATGCGGCCTACTGCACCACGCGGGCAGGCTGGCTGATCTCCGCCGACCTCGCCACCGGCTGGGAGCTATGGCGGCTCCCGCAGCCGGTTGCACCGGCCATCTCGTGGCTGCGCGTGCTCGACGGCCTTGTCTGTTTCTCGGGCGACGGCTACCTCCACGTGCTCGACGCGCCATCCGGCCACGAGCGGTGGAGCTTCCAGGCGCCCGGCAATCCCGCCGCCATTGTCCTCTCGGACGGCATCGCCCGCTTCGGCAGCGGGTCGGCGATCCGGGCCGTCGAGCTCTGCACCGGCCACCAGAAATGGAGCATCAGCGCGCCGGCGGTGGCCACGGCCGCAACGCTGTCGGGCGGCTGGTTCTACCTCGCCACGAACGACTCGGCCATTTTCTGCGTGGATTCCGCCACGGGCAAGAAGCGATGGCAGGCGCGGCTCAACGATCCGGCCGAGTTCCTCCGCGTCGAAGGCCGGCTGCTTCTGGCAGGGGCGGCGTCGGGCGGGCCGTGCACGGCCATCGAAATCGCGACGGGCCGGCCCAAGTGGCAGCTCACCGGCGTCACGTTTGTCGCGGCGTGCGATGACCTTCTGTGCTTTCGCGATCAGGGCGGGTATTACCACGCGGTATATGCGGAAACGGGCATGGAGAAGTGGCAGTTCAACCCGCCCGCCAGCGAGGTGTCGTCGCCGGTCGTCAGCGAAAACCTGCTGTGCTTCGGGTCGGCCGACGGCTATTTCTGCGCGGTGGACCTTCGCACGGGTCAGCTCGTGTGGCGGGTGTCGCCGCAGAATGGGCCAGTGCCGTCGCCCGCGATCGTCGACGGCTACGCGTATTTCGCAGCCGGCTGCACCCTGCGCGAATGGAACTTCTCCGGGTCCACCAGGCTGCTATTCTCCGCGCCGGACCTGATCCGGTCGGCCCCGGCCGTGGTGGGCGGAGTGGCGTTCTTCGGGTGCGACGACGCCTTCCTCTACGCCGTCTCGATGCGGACCGGCACGGTCAAGTGGAGCATCCGCACGGGCGGGCCGGTGGTGTCGTCGCCCGCGATCGTGGACGCCTACGCATTCTTCGGAAGCTCCGACGGCTTCTTCTACGCGGTAGACGCGGCCACGGGCGAGCTGCAGTGGCGGTATTCGGCGGGCGGCCCGATCACCGCGTCGCCTGCCATCGCCGAGGGGATCGCGTACGTCGGCAGCCACGACGGCCGGCTTCACGCGGTCGACGCGCTGTCGGGCAAGCGCGTCTGGAAACACAACACCGGCGACCCCATCGAGTCATCGCCGGCGCTGGCAGGCGAGAACGTCTACGTGTGCAGCGGCAGGGCGCTCCACTGCATTGACCGCGCGACCGGGGAGCGGCGATGGAAGTTCAAGGCCGACGACGCCATCGCCGGCTCGCCGGCGGTTTCCGGGCAGACTGCCTTCGTGACCGGCCTCGACGGCAGCATCCATGCGATTGACACGGAGTCGGGCGCCGCGAAGTGGCAGTTCCGCAGCGGTGCGCCCATCCGGTCGTCGCCGGCCGTGGCCGGCGGAATCGTCTACTTCGGCAACGACCATGAATTCCTGTACGCCCTCGACGCCGAAAATGGCAAGCTGCTGTGGCGGCAGGAGATCACCGGCGGGCCAATCTCGTGCGCACCGGTTGCCGAAGGCGGAGCACTGTTCATAGTGAATGGCGGGCGCGTGTTCGCCATCCGGTGATGCGAAAAACGCTCCATCACGCGAGCTGGCCGCGTCCACTTTGCCCGCTTCGTCCACTACGTCCACTTGGTCCACTACGTCCACTGGAGCCACCGAAAGGAGGAACTCATGGCAAAAGACGAAATGCTCGTATCTCGCCGCAACATCATGAAAGGCATCGGCGCCGGCGCCGCGGCGCTGGCAATGGGCGGGGGAATGGCGGGGCTTGCGGAAGGAGCGCAACAGAAGCGCCTGCCCGAGCCGGCGGCCTATGAGCTTGCTCCGCTCCCGTATCCGGCAAACGCACTCGAGCCGCACATCGACGGCAGGATCGTGCGCCTCCACCACGACAAGCACCAGCTCGGCTACGTGAAGGGCCTGAACGAGACTCGGGCGAAACTGGAGGCGGCTCGCAAGGCCGGCGATTTCGCACAGGTCCGGGCACTCGAGCGCGACCTCGCCTTCAACGGATCCGGCGCACTGCTCCACGCGCTCTACTGGAACAGCATGCGGCCCGGCGGATCGGGCGAGCCGGAGGGCATGCTTCGGGAGGCCATCGAGCGCGACTTCGGCTCGCTCAACGCCTTCACCGGCCAGTTCACCGCGGCTGCCGACCAGGTGCAGGGCAGCGGATGGGCCGCACTGGCCTACGAGCCGGCCGGACGCCGCCTGCTCGTCCTCCAGGTGGAAAACCACCAGGACGGCACCATCTGGGGCTGCGCGCCGCTGATGGTCTGCGACGTGTGGGAGCACGCATACTACCTGCAATACGAGAACCGCCGCACCGAATACGTGAGCAATTTCATGAAGCTGGTCGACTGGCAGTCCACGGCCGGGCGGCTTGATGCCGCAGTGCGGTCGACCGGCCCGGAGGCCGGAGTAAAGAAGAAGGCGGGAAGCTGGTGACGGGGGGGACAGCCCCGCCGCAGAAGTCAGATCGGGCCGCGCACGCGGGCAGACGGTTTTTGCATGCCGGCTCCTTTCCTGCTATAATGGAATGTGAGGAAAAGGAGCAATCACTATGCAAACAAACGCCATCAACGATCAACCAGCCGCCCGCGAGGGAATGCGCGAGCTCCAGCGGATGTCGCACCGCATCTGCACGCTCATCCTCACCGAAGACTACCCCGAGTTCGACATCCTGCTCGAGCGCCAGGAGATGCGGCGCCGGGCCGAGGAGATGTTCCCCAACGGCATGGATCTCTACGACATGATCTACGAGGCCCGGTTCGACCGG
>DATKYA010000080.1:0-2054 GCA_035528775.1 Planctomycetota bacterium
ACGATGGACCAGGGCTTCCAGGTGGCCTACAAGCTGAAATCATCGCCCGATCTGAAGAAGATCCCGGTGCTGATGGCCACGTCGGTCGGGCAGGTCACGAAATTCAAGTTCGATCCGAAGAAGGATGCCGATTTCCTTCCGGTCGAAGCGTTCATTGAAAAGCCGGTCAAGCCGGCGGAGTTGATCTCCACGGTTGAGAAGCTGCTGGGCGTGTAGCGGCGGCAGCCGGCGGATGGCGGCGCCCCGGCGCGGGCGACTCGCCACCCTGCCGAATCAGTTGCCGTTGGCCTTCCTGCGACGTATGGTAGTGCGGAGTGCACAGGAGGCGGGTTTGCGTTATCTTCGGCCGGCAATATGCCACGGTTCCGGTTGAACCTCCATTCGCGGCCGAAGGTGGCGATGGCGCCCGCCACCATCCCCGGTGTGAACGGTGCGGGGGCGAGCCGGTGCTTGCCCTCGTCTTCGCGCTGTGCGGGCCGTGGCGCCGGTCCGGCGGAGGACGATCCGCAAGATCCGCCCTGCCCCGCTATCCGCAGGCAATCGATAGGCAACGGAGAGCATCCCCCCGCCCGAGGAGACATCGGCGTGCCGGATCTTCCGCTTGGTTTCACGAATCTGCTTGTGCCGCGACAGGCCGAGCTGGCGGAGCGCGTGAAGTGGTTCGTCAGGCTGCGTTGGCTGGCGGTCATTGGCACGCTGCTGGCGGTGCCGGCGGGCAACAGGTTCATGCCCTACGGCCTGCCGGCAGGCGGCCGGATCCTGCTGCTGTCGGGTTGCCTGTTCGCACTCAACGTCGCCTACATGCTGATCCTGCACGTGCTGGACCAGCGGCAGAAAGGGGCGGTGCCGAGCGTCCGCGCCATCGAGATTCTCACCAAGGTGCAGGTGGTGCTGGACCTCTTGATCCTCACCGGCATGCTCCACTACGCCGGGGGCATGCAGAACCCGTTCAGCTTCTACTACATCTTCCACGTCATCCTTGCGTCGATCCTGCTCACCCGGCGCGACGCCTACGAAGTGGCAGCGGTGGCATTGGCGCTGTACGCGGGAATGGTGCTGCTGGAGTACTATGGAAGGATCGAATCGCACACAATCGTGCCCACGCACGATGTGCCGTCCACCGGCTATATGCTCACGGTCATCGTGGCGATCGGGACCACGCTGTTCATCGCGGCGTTCATGGCCACGACGATCATGGATCGGCTGCGGCAGAAGGAGAATGAGCTGGAGCAGGCCCTGCGCGACGTGAGGCACCTGGAGGCGACGAAATCGCGATTCCTCGTGCTCGTATCGCACGAAATGCGCTCCCCTATCGTCGCCATCAGGTCGATACTGGACGCCATCCGCGTGGCATACAAGCCGCGCCTGGGCGACAAGCCGTCGGAGATGCTGGAACGAGCCGGCGAACGGGCCGACAGCCTCCTGGCGCTCACCAAGGACCTCCTCACGCTCGCACGGCAGCAGTCGATGCAGGATGCCTCCCCCAGCACCGAGATCGTCGACATGCTCGACCTCACCCGCAGGAACGTCGAGCTGTTCAGAACGGAAGCCGGGGAGAAACAGATCGTGCTGAAGGAGGAGTACGCGGGGGCAAATTTCGGCGTTCGCGGCGACCACGACTCGATGAACCTGGTGATATCGAACCTGGTGTCTAACGCGGTCCGCTACACGCCGAGTGGGGGCGAGGTGGGCATCTCGTGGACACTGGACGGCCCGTGGGCCGTTTTCAGCGTGTCCGATACCGGCATCGGCATTCCGGAGGCGGACTTGCAGCACATCTTCAAGGAGTTCTTCCGCGCCGAGAATGCCAAGAAGTTCACCGCATCCGGAACGGGCATGGGCCTCGCGATCACGAGGAACATCGTCGAGCGCTGCGGCGGCACCATCTCCGTCCAGAGCGTGGAAAGCAGGGGCACAACCTTCACCGTGAGGCTGCCGGCCGTGGGAGTGTGAACCATGCACGAAATGTCGATCGCCATCAACATCGTCCGCACGCTGAAGGATGAGATGGCGCTGCATCCCGGGACGACCCTGAAGAAAGTGAAACTGGGGAT
>DATKYA010000081.1:0-10366 GCA_035528775.1 Planctomycetota bacterium
GCTGGCCGGCCTGATCTTCACGCTCCTTCCGTTCGTCGTGGCCGGGACTGAGCCGATGCCGCACGCGAACGCGTACATCTTCTCATGCATGCGGGCCGATTTGAGCGGCCCGACGGTCTCATCATATCGGACGACAATCCCGTGGAGCCGGCGACAGCGGGATTGGTCGATGCGGGCGTTCGCGTGCCGAAGGACCTCACGGTGGTGGCCCATGCCAATTCCCCTTGGCCAACCGCCAGCTATGTGAAGGCGAAGCGCCTGGGGTTCGACTGCCT
Source organism: Planctomycetota bacterium (assembly GCA_035528775.1). Lineage (GTDB taxonomy): Bacteria > Planctomycetota > PUPC01 > JABMSA01 > JABMSA01 > DATKYA01. The sequence goes on from DATKYA010000081.1 coordinate 276, forward strand.
CCGGCTCATCCAGATCGCGGTCGACAGTATCGACGCGCAGCGCTGCGGGCTCCCGTGCCCGCAGTTCACCAGTGTGCCTGCGACTGAAGCCGCAACCTCACTGCCCGGAAAGGAATCACCTTGAAGGATCGCACGAAGCACCATGAGATCGTTGAGGGCATCCGGGCACAGATCGTGCATGGGGTATATCCACCAGGCTCGCGCATCCCGCCGCGAACGACCATCGAGAAGACGTTCCACGCCAGCACCGTCACCGTTCAGCGGGCACTCACCCGCCTGATCGAAGAAGGCTTCCTCGTCGCACGTGGCCAGCACGGCACGTTTGTGCCGGACTATCCGCCGCACCTGCATCATTATGCCGTTCTCATGCCGTTCGCACCGTCGAGAACGTGGTCCCAGTATTGGCAGGCGATCTACCAGGAAGCACAGAACTTCCAGAACGGGGAGGATCACCGGCGCGTTCATATCTTCCACGGTTTCCCGGAGATCACGGATCTGACCGGCTATCAGCACCTGGTCGAGCTTGTGGAATGTGACCGGCTGGCCGGCCTGATCTTCGCATTCAATCCGCGCTCGCTCAGGCAAACGCCGCTGATCGACAGGCCCGGCCTGCCGCGCGTTGCCATCACGAATTCGGTTCCCGCCTGGCATTTCCCCGTAGTGGCGGAGGACGTGCGGTCATTCCTGCAGAAATCGTTCACGTACCTCTCGGGCCGCGGGCGCCGGCGCGTTGCTTTCCTGTGGTCCGGTCATCTGCGAGAGTGGGACACCATCGCCGGCATGCTCCCCGGCTACGGCATGACCACGAGACCATACTGGATGCAAGCGGTCGCCTTCATTGCCGCACCATACGCCCGGGAATGCGTTCACCTCCTGATGCACCCGGGGCAGGATGAACGCCCCGATGCGCTCGTCATCTGCGATGACAACCTTCTCGAGCCGGCAACGAATGGCCTGTTGGATGCGGGCGTGAGCGTCCCGGGGGAGATGGACGTCATTGCCATGACGAATTTTCCTCATCCGACGAACGCCATGGTGCCCGTGAAGCGGATCGGATTCAGCATGAGGGAGATCGTCCGCTTGTGTGCCGGCTCCATCGACGCCCAGCGGCGCGGCGAGACGCCCCCTCCCGTTACACTCGTGCCGGCAGTGTTTGACCACGAGCTTGATCGCACGTCCGATCAGGGAACTGGTTTCCAGAGCCGCACGCCCCTGTAATCCGCCGAGAGGTCGAACTGTGTGCGCAGTGCGGCCAGATACGGGCTGTGCTGGGCCGGCTCGCCGTTGATCGTCTCGATCACCACCGACTTCATCGGCAGGAATTGCCGGGTGAGGAAGTCACGGAACAGCCGGAAATACTCCGCCAGGCGGGGATGATCCGGGGCCACGCGGATGTCGAGTTCCTTCCCGTTTCTCCGCGAAATCATGACAACGGCGGTTCCGTGGTAGACCAGGTGCGTGGACTGCACGCGCGGCGGCAAACTTCCACTGAGTTCGTCCACGCCCAGCCCGCACAGCGAAACCGGATCGGTGGCGTTGATCCAGAAGACCGCGTCTTGTGGCAGCGAATTCCCCTGCAGCTCCCTGAATGCATCGTGCGAGATGAACTGTAGGCCCGGGATGCCCTCGAAGAAGTAGCCTGAGAGGATCTCGCCGGAAAGCTCCATCAGGCGAAGCGCGCGGAAGATGCTGCCCCAATGGATGCTGGGCAACTCGCGGGCGAGCAGTTCGCGGAAGAAGATGCCGTAGCGGTCGAGCAGCAGGCGCACGCGGTCCTTGTTCAGCTCCTCGCGCTCGAGGGAGTCGCCGGGCATCTCGGGCGGCCTGAGAGCGTACCAGTTGCCGGCGAAGGGCCGCGATGATGTCCAGCGGGCGAAGCCCGCCCGGCGTGACGGCCGCCGGCTGGCCGCCGGCTCCGCCGCCGACCTGAACTTGTTCAGGATGCCCGACCGCAGCGCCGCGAATGAATCGTTGGTCACCTCCCCACGCCACACCGCATCCCACAGCTCGCGTGCCAGCTCGGCCGATGGCTTCTTCGTGAACTGCAGCAGGCTTGCGAAGCTGTAGCGCCCGAGCTGATCGGGAATGATCCGGGCAGCCGGCTGGCGGGCACGTTCATCTTGGTCCTCCTGTTCCGGCTCCGTCGGCTCGTCTTGGAGCAGATCGAGATTGCACGAGAAGCACAGCACCACCTTGCGGTCGCGGCGACCGAAGCGATCGCGGCCGAACCAGATCAGGTCGCTCTGCTGCATCAGCGAGTCCATCCATGCAGTCTGATACGGCCACAGCCGGGCGGGGAGAATGTCGGTCTCCCACAGCTCGGGCGGAGCGGGAAAGCCGAGGAGCTTCTCGAGCGCCTTGCGGAGGTCTTCAATCCCCGAGCCGCGATTGGTGAGACCGTGGCGGGCCGCGAGGAACAGTGCCAGGCGGTCGGCCGGCAGAGCGGTGAACGACGGCCTGGCCTGCGCCCGCGTGAGCCGCAGCAGGATCTCGAGGTTCTCGCTGTCGCAGATCTGCACTTCGGTGCTGCCTTCGATCAGCTCGTCGACGACCACCTGCCGCATGTCGAGCAGCGTCTCGATGATGTCGTTGAGCCGCTGCTCCGGGATGCCGATGGTGCGCGTGATGAATTCCCTGCTCACCGGCCCGTAAAACTGCAGCCACTGGCCGAGCCAGTCGGCAGCGGGATCGCGGTCTTCGGCGGCCGGGGGCGCGGCGGGCGCGGGTGGAAGCCGGAAACTCACGCCCGGCAGCACCGGTGCGAGCGCGGCTTCGCCTTCGGCAACCTGCAGGGCCGCCAGGAGCCGGTGCACCGATTCGGCCGCCATAACCGCCGGCGCCTCGCTACCCGGCAGCCTCACGAGGGCCAGCCTGCCCGCAACGGGCCGCAGCAGTTCATCGGCGGTGGAGTGGGAGTCCCGTTCGGCGGCCACGAGCAGTTCGTCCCATTCGGCCTGCGGGATCAGCATCCGCTCCTTGACCCAGTCGAGAAGCTCCAGCGGTGTGCCCGGCGCGTAACCGGGGGCCACGCGATGAAGCTTCTGCTGGAACTGCCGGACCACGTCCTGCGGGATTGCAGGTCGCAGCTCCGACGAGAACACCAGCTCCTTGAGCAGGTCGTCGCGCAGGCGCGACGTGATGGCCGCCTCCGGGGCGTCGTCCATGTACATGAACTTGTTCGTCTGATACCACACGATGTCTTCCGCGAACGGCGATGGGGCGGGGGTGGTGGCTTCGGTCGTCCTGATCACGCCCGAACGCAGCTCGTCGAGGAGCCGACGCAGTTGCGGCAGGTCGAATTCGTCCTGCAGGCACGTGCGCCACGTTTCGACGAGGATGGGGAAGTCCTCGAATCGTGCGATGGCGTCCAGCAGCTTTTTCGAGCGGAGGCGGTTCAGCCACAGGGGGAGGCGCTTGTTGTACGACTGCCTCGTGAGCAGGAGTGCTCGGGCGGCGTTCTCGCGGAAACGGGCGCCGAAAAACCCCGTCTGCTCCAGCTTGCGCCGCAGGAGCGTCTCGAGCTGGTCCGGCGAGACCAGCGTGAGCAGATCGCGCGGGTTGAAGCTGCTGGGCACGACCAGCGAGATCGAATCGTTGTTGGTGTAGACTTCCAGCCGCGAGCCGTACTTCGCCTCCCACGCCGCGGCCAGTGCGAGGGCAAACGGGCGGTTCACCGTGCCCCCCCACAGCGTGTGGATGATCACCTGCTGGCTTTCGAGCGGGTTTTCGATGTACGCACAGTGCTCGATCAGCACGTGGTGGCGGTGCGGCAGCGGCGCCCCGGTGAACGTCTTCTGCCGGCGCAGGAATTCGGCCAGCTCGTTGGCGGCGAGGCCGTCCATCAGGTGCTCCGCCTTGAGCCGGTCGGCGAGCCGGGGATCATCCAATTCGGCGTCGGCCGTTTCCAGGAATTCGGCGATCCGCTCGGAGAGGTGGTATTCGCGGTTGATTTCCTCCGCCCGCCAGAATGGTGCCCGCGCGGGCCGCCTGCCGGCCGGCAGCACGAAGACGTCGTTGTGGGTGATCCGCTCGATCTTCCACGCCTGCGTGCCGAGGATGAATGCCTCGCCCACGTCGCTCTCCCACACGAATTCCTCGTCGAGTTGGCCGATGCGTGCGTTGGTGGCGGCGTGGCGGAGGTTGAAGTAGCCGCGGTCGGGGATCGTGCCGCCGGCCATGTAGACGCGCCGAGCCGCTCCTTCGCGGCCGCGAATGGTGGCGACGGGCATGCCGGCCGCATCGATACGGTCGATGGAGACCAGCGGCCTCAGCTCGCGCAGGCGAGTGTCGGCGTAACGTCCGGCAAGCATCTCCGTCACGAGGTCGAAGTGCTTGCGCGAGAGGTCGCGATACGGGTAGCTGGTCCGCAGGAAGGCGTACAGCTTGTCGAGCTCCCACGTCTCCGTGGCGGTCATCGACACGATCACCTGGGCGAGCACGTCGAGCGGGGCGGAGATGGGGCGGATGCTCTCGATGTCCTGCCGGCCGATCCCGGGGGCAACCACGGCGGCCGAGAGGAAGTCGCGGCCGAATGTGGGGAACAACTCGCCGCGGCTGGTTTCGCCCACCTGGTGGCCGGCGCGGCCCACCCGCTGCACGGCCGACGAGATCGAGTTCGGCGTCTGGATCAGGACGACCTCGTCGAGCGCGCCGATGTCGATGCCGAGCTCGAGCGAGTTGGTGGCGACGATCGCTGCCAGCTCGCCGCGCTTCAGCCGCTCCTCCACCACGACGCGCGTTTCCCGCGAGAGCGAGCCGTGATGCGAGTACGCCAGCGGCTTCGGCTCCCCCTCGTTGATCAGCAACGCGATCTTCTCGCAGAGGCGGCGGTTGTTGGTGAACAGCAGCGTGGAGCGGTTGCGGGCGATGATGCGCTTCAGCTCTCGCACAAGCGCCGCCCACCACGTTCCGGGCTCGCTGCGGGCGTTCTCGGGCGCGCGCACGCACACGTCATACGTCTTCGAGGCCGACGACTGGATGACGGACACCCGCCGCTTGCGGTATTCGATCCCGCCAGCGTGCTCGTGCATCTCGTAGCCGCCCACGAAATCGGCGATCACGTCGAGCGGCTTCACTGTGGCGGAGAGGGCGATCCGCTGGAAGCCGCCCGGGGCCAGCCGCACGAGGCGGTCGACCGCCGTGATCAGGTGCGTGCCGCGCTTGCCGCCGGCGATCGAATGGATTTCGTCGAGGATGACCGTACTGATGCCGGTCAGCAGCCGTGCCTGTTGCGAACTGAGGATGATGTTGAGGCTTTCGGGCGTGGTGATGAGGATTTCGGGCGGATGGCTGAGCATTCGGCGCCGCTCGGCGGGCTCGGTGTCGCCGCTGCGGGTGAACACGTGAATCTGCGGCATCGGCTGCCCTGCCGCCGCGAACGTCTCCCCGAGCTCGGCCAGCGGGCGGAGCAGGTTGCGGCGGACGTCGTTGTTGAGCGCCTTCAGGGGCGACACGTAGAGCACGCGCACCCGGCCCAGCTCCCATTCGCCGACAACGAGCTGGTTGATCGCCCACAGGAACGCAGTGAGCGTCTTGCCGGTGCCGGTGGGCGCGGTGACGAGCACGTGGCGGCCCGCGGCGATCTCCGGCCACGCCTTCGCTTGCACGTCGGTGGGCGTGCCGATGCGCTCGGCAAACCATCGCCCGATCAGCGGGTGGAAGAGGGAGAGCGTCTCGTGTGCCATGCATCGTGCCCCTGTTTGGTACATTATAGCCCCTCGCGGAGGAAATTCCGCGCAAAACGAGCAGGATTCCGGCCGGAGGTTCAGGAGAGGAAAGCGAAGCCCAAGACGCACTCATACTCTACGGATATTATACCACGGAATTCGGCAATGCCAAGTTCCTGATGCGTTTTTTTTGCTCAGGTCCGCCCGGCGCACCAGAGCACGCCGCGCTGGAGAACCTCCCGGAAGTTCGGATCGGCCCATGTCAGGTTGTCGTGGCCCGATTGCAGGCAGAAGACTCGGGACTGCCCGTGCTGCCGCATCCACGCGAGCGTCTTCATGCTGCGAGGGTGGTTGGCGGTCAGCAGTACCTGGTTGCCGTTCACCGGCTCCGCGTCAGCCATGGTGTAGGTCTCGTCGGGCATCTCCCAACTCTTCAGAGCACTGGTTATGGGGTGCGAAGTGTCCGCTACATCGACCCGAAGTCGCTGGCCCATGTGATATGCGAAGCGACGGTCGTCGATGCCCACCAGTTCGTTCCACTTGCTCCACTGGGGGTACGCCAGGATCGCGTGGTGCAGCACGACGATGCCCTGCGGCGTCTGCCCCAGTTCCTCCAGTGCGGTCTTCGGCTTTCCTGCATACCATGGCAGATGCTCGTCGGTCGGGCCGTCCATCAGCATGATGTAGAACAGCACAGCATCGTACCATTGCCGCACGTCTTTGGGCGACGATGCGAAATCGTCCATGTGCTGGATATACGGTTCCACACCCTCAAGGCTGCGGAAAAGGAGATGGAAGTTGGGCACATCGTAGCTGTGGCCGCCCGTGACCACGGCGAGTTTCACGGCATTCTCGGTCATGCTGTCTCTCCTGCGTCATTCACCACGTGAAAACTGTTCCGAAGAGTCTTGATGGCTCGTCGCGAAGTATGTCGTAGATCCTTTTCGCTTCCGCGGCGGGGACAACGTCCTGGATCATCGGCGCGATCTTCACCATGCCGCGAGCGACGAGGCGACAGAGGTTCGCGAGTTCGTCGTTGCTGAAGTGGCTATTCTGCTTGATCGTAATCTCGCGGCACTGGCCGCGGTTGAAGGTGTAGTTCACGCTGCCGCGGCCGGCGATGAAGAGCACGGTGCCGCGGTGGCAGGCGGCGCCGATGAGCTTGTCTTCCATGCCGGGCACGCCCGCAACATCAAGAACAGCATTGAACCTGCCCTCGGGGCACCACGCGGCTTCCCACTCGCCGACGTGCTTCGCCCAGCCGTCGCCGGATACGTTGAAGACGTCTTCGCAGGCGCCGATCGCACGGGCGGTCTCCAGCCGCCGTTCATCCACGTCCACCAGCGTCACCCGTGCGCCCATGACGTTGGCGATCTGGGCGGCGACCTGCCCGATGAAGCCCGCCCCCACGATCAGGAAGCGTGCGACCGGGTCGCCGCCCATCCGCAGTTCGGCGTTGCGGCACGTGCGCATCGCCACACTCGCCATACCGAACAGCGCCGCGTGGATTGGATTCACCTCGGGCGGCAGCTTCACCAGCAGGCTGTCCTCGTCCGTCACGCAGAACTCGGCGTGGTCCTGGCTCATGTAGAGGACGTCGCCGACCTTGAGCGTCTTGACGTCGGGGCCGGTTTCGATCACCCGCCCGACATTCTGGTATCCCCAGCCGGAGGGGAGCCGCTCGTCGGGGGTGGCGTAGTTTCCGCGTATGAGGTCGTTGCGCTCGGTGCCATTGGTGATGCCCGAGTAGATCGTGCGCGTCTTGATCTGCCTGCCCACGGGTTTCTGTGGATCGGGCCAGTTGTCCACCAGGACCTTCTCGCGCCGCTTGTCCGGCATCAGCCGCGTAACGATTGCCTTCATTCTCAGACGCTCCAGTGCATGATATGGTGGGAACCGCCGATGATCGTTTTTCCTGCAGGGGCACTATGCCCCCTGTTCGAGACTCCTTGTCCCCGGTTCCTTGTTCCCTGTTCCTTGTTCGCTGTTCTCTCGTCTTTCTTCGCTGTTTGGTGGTCTGCCGGGCTTCATCATACGCGCGAATGCTCCGGCTATCTCCCTGGGGATGGAGATGTCCACCGGCCGGCGCTCGAGCACGCTGGTCACCAGTGCCTCGACCGCGTGCGTGTTGACTACCGATTCCAGGAGGGGCACCACGGGCCTTGCGTGGCCGCGCACGGCCGCCACGAAGTTCTCCGCCTGGAGCTGATACGACAGCAGGTGGTCGGGCACCCAATCGCTCACGAACGTATCGTAGGTGGTGCTGTTCCAGCCGGTGTGCCGCTGCGTGATCGTCATCGTTCGGTCGATGGTCCAGGCGATGGGCAGGTTCAGGATGCCGCCGGCGCAGTTGATTTGCACCTCCTGCGTGTAGCTGGTCGTCTTGCTGCTCTCGATGATGCCGACCACGCCGTTGTCGTACTCGATCGTACCGTAGACACGGTTGATCGTGTCGTACTTGCTCACGTTGCCGATGGCGTAGACGCGGGTGGGCAGACCGCCGGCGAAGTGCCCGCAGCAGTTCACGCAGTAGCAGGCGAAGTCGTACGGAATGCCCCCGCCGCACTCCTTGCGTTGGCGCCAGTTGCGGTTCGCGTCGTCCGGCGACTCCAGTTCGGGGTCATAGCAACTGAAGCACGCCCGGATGCTGTCAATCTTGCCGAGATGCCCGATCGACAACACCTGCGACAACTTGCGGACGGCGGGGTTGTGGCGGTACATGAAGCCTTCCATGATGAAGGCCCCCGCCTTCTCTGCCATCTCGTAGATCTCCGCCGCCTCCTTGCCGGTGATCGTGAGCGCCTTCTCACAGAGGATGTTCCGGACGCCCGCCGCCAGCAGCTTCTCGATGTGCTCGCGGTGCTGGTTGGGCCAGGTGACCAGCAGCACTCCGTCGAGCTGTTCCTTGCGGACCATCTCGAGGTAATCAGTGTAGCCGGTGCCGCCGTAAGCCTGCACCCAGCTTTTCACAGCCTCCGGGCGCACGTCGGCGCACGCGGCGAAGGTGATCCCGACCGGGCTTCGCGATATGGCAGGGCCGTGCGCGAGAAGTGCGTGTGCGCCGAGGCCGATGATGCCGAACCGGAACTTGCTGCTCTGTTCCACGTGAGTGTCCTCTCGTTGTGCTGCGGCGGCGTCACTTCCGGAATCGCACCGCCTTGAACTTCCTCATTTGGGCCGTGATGGCAGTTTCCACCGGGAGGCGCTCCATGCTGGACGCGCCGTAGAAGCCGTGCACGCCCTTGGTGCGTTGGAGCACGTATTCGGCGTCCTCGGGCTCGGAGATCGGCCCGCCGTGGCACAGCACGATCACGTCCTTGTTCACTGCCTTCGCCGCATCGCAGATCTCCTGCACCTTCTTCGGGGCTTCTTCGAGGGTAAGCGCGGTGCTGGCGCCGATCTTGCCTTTCGTGGTGAGGCCCATGTGCGCCACCACCACGTCGGCGCCGGCTTCCGCCATCGCCCTGGCTTCGTCCACGCTGAAAGCATATGGTGTGGTGAAGAGGTCCATCTCGTGTGCCATGCGGATCATGTCGACTTCGAGTCCGTAGCCCATACCCGTCTCCTCGAGGTTCTTGCGGAAGAGGCCGTCGCACAGGCCCACGGTGGGGAAGTTCTGCACGCCCGAGAAGCCCGCCTCCTTCACCTGCTTGAGGAACACGGGCATCAGCCTGAAGGGATCGGTGCCGCACACGCCGGCAAGCACGGGTGTGTTCTTCACGATGGTGAGCACCTCGCCCGCCATCTCCATCACGATTGCATTGGCATCGCCGTAGGGCATGAGGCCGGCCAGCGAACCGCGGCCCGCCATGCGGAAGCGGCCGGAGTTGTAGATCACGAGGAGATCCACTCCGCCCTCTTCCTCGAATCGGGCGCTGATGCCGGTACCCGCGCCTCCCCCGATGATCGGGACGCCTGCCTTGATCTGCTTCTTCAGCCGAGCCAGTACTTCCTGCCTTGTGAAAGCCATAGTGGACTCCTTTCTCGGGAATTGCAGGCTGTGCGGTCGAACGATCCGCCTATTTCTTTTTCGCAATCAGTTCGAACATCATCTCCGCCGCTTTGGCGGAGAACTCGGGATCATTGATATTGTTGTCCATCTCGACGACTTGTATGCCGGGTTTGAGGTTCGCCTTGATGGCGGCAAACATGGCATTGTCAGCTTCGCGGTCGCAGAACTGCTGCCCATCGCCATCGAGGATAGATACCCCCCGCAGCGGGATGAGGAACGCGACCGGGCCCCTTGCCGCGTTCGCCTTGCGAGCGAACACCTCTCCCATTTTTCCGTTCTCATCGACGTTCGTGCGCATCAGCGTCACGGAGGGATTCCACTCGTAGAACTTCCTGCCCGCGTCGCGATAGCGCTGCGGCACGGTGCTCATCGGGCCGAAGTTCACCATGTCCACACATCCGGGCACGATCAGG
>DATKYA010000082.1:0-2454 GCA_035528775.1 Planctomycetota bacterium
TGGCGGCCGCCGAACGCGAATACATGACCGCCGCCGAGCTTGATCCCACGTGGACGGCGCCCTTCTGGAATCTCGTGCTCCTGTACGACCAGCAGGGCAGATACCGCGAATCGGACCGTTGCCTGGATATCATTCTCGAGAACGATCCGGAGAATTTCAATGCCCTGTACCAGAGCGTCAAGCACCTCGTGGGGCGGTCGGACTATGCAATGGCCGAACGGACGGCTCGGCGGCTGGTGAGCCTGCATCCGCGCGAGCCGGCTTCACACGAAGCGTTGGGCATAGTGTTGTGGAGCCGGGATGAACTCGAGGAGGCGGAGGAGTGTTTCCGGCGGGCGCTCGAGCTGGACGAGCGGTCGGCGGGCGCCTGGCTGGGCATGGGGCACGTGCGGCTGCGGCAGGAGCAGTTTGCCGAGGCGGAGCGGAGCTACCGCAAGGCCCTCGACATACAGCCCGGCCTCGCAGACGCCGCCGAGGGGCTGAAGCAGGCGGCGGGTCGCGAGCAACGCTACGCCCGGCGCTCGGGCGGGGGCTGCAAGGCGATCCCCAGCTTCGCCTGCGCTTCACCGCTCGGCGGGCTGACTTACCTGCTCATGATCGTTCCCGTGCTGCTGTTTCGGCAGCGGCTGTGAACAGAGCTTCACCATGCTGACCGAATTACCCTTATCGTTGTAACGCACTTCATCCATCAGGGTCGTTATCAGGTTCAGTCCGTGGCCGCCGTCGTGGAATGGGTTCGACCTGAGCGCAATTGTTGTAGCGGTGTCGAATCCTTCGCCTTCGTCGGTCACGCGAATCTTGAGCATCTGGCCGTTTGCTATGCATTCGGCCACAACGCACTTGGACGGGTCGGCCTTGTTGCCGTGTTGAACGGCATTGGCGAATGCTTCGCTGAAGGCGATCTGCAATCCGCAGAGCGTCGGGCTGTCCATCCTGAGCTGTTCGAGGAACGACGTGAAACGCCTGGCGGCCTCGGCGATGTTGCCCTCGGCGCTTGGGAATTCGATGGTCATTTTCGAATCCCACTGGCGCGGCGGAGGTGCCGGAGGCATTGTCGTGGTGCCGGGCGCCGTGGTGCGGCTGGCGTCGGATTCCGACGGCTCGGGCAGAATGTCGAACAGACGGTCGGCGCCGGCGTCGGCAAGCGCCCGCCGCGCGTGGTCGGGCAGTTCGGCCAGCTTCAGCGTTGCCCCCGCTCGAGCAGCCATCTCGGCCGTCGCCACTATTGCATCGATTCCTGCGGGCCCCAGGTAGCTGACGTCGCGCAGGTTGATGATGAAGTCGCGCGTGCCGCTGTCCAGCATTTCACGCACGGTCAGTTGCAGCCGGTTGCAGTCGTCATAACCGCCCATACTTTCGCCGAGCCGCACTATGGCTGTCGGCCCGTGAGTGAGTGTCTGGCTTTCCATCGCCGCGTTGCTCCTGTTCTGATGTCCTGTACGGAGCGGGCCCCTGAACATTCTACCTGGGATCGCGGGCGTCCCGCCCGCATCCTTCCTGCGGCCGAGACGGCCGCGTTCCCAGCAAGCCCCGCCCGCATCCTTACCTGGGATCGCGGGTGTCCCGCCCGCATCCTTACCTGGGATCGCGGGCGTCCCGCCCGCATCCTGAATCTTCCGTCTTCAAGCTTCTGACAATTCCAGCGACCGTTCGGCGTTGTTGACCAGGTTGTAGCGTTTGATCTTGTCGTACAGCGTGCTGCGGTCTATTCCGAGAATCTGCGCAGTCCGGACCTTATGCCATCCGGTGTAGTCGAGCACCTTCTGGATGTGCCGCTTCTCGATTATCGCCAGTGTCAGCGGTTCGCTTTCGTGTGCTCCCTCGGGCGGCGGGCCGGTCTTGGCGTGGCGGCTTTCCTGCACGGCCTGGGGCAGATGCTGCAGGAGGATCGTCTCGCCCCTGGCAAGCATCGCTGACCTTCGCACCACCGCGCGCAGCTCGCGGACGTTGCCGGGCCAGCGGTAGTGCGTCATTGCGTGCATTGCCTCGTCGGAGATGTTTGTCAGGTGCTTGCCCAGGCTCGAGCCGTATTCGTTCATCGCCCGCTCCACCAGCAGCGGAATGTCTTCCTTGCGGTGCCTCAGCGGGGGAATGTAGACGACTGTGCCGGTAAGGATGCGGAACAGGTCGCTGCGGAAGCTCCTGTCCTCCACCATCGGGGCCAGGTCTTGCGAAGCAGACGCCAGAAGGCGGCAGTCGAAATCGATTTCACTACCGGAAGCCAGCGGCAGCTTTCCGCTCTCGAGTGCGCGGATGATTCTCGATTGGGCGACCAGCGGCAATGCCCCGGCCTCCTGGATGAAGAACGTGCCGCCCACGCACCTTCCCAGCAGGGGCTGGCCGGGCAGGCCGGGCATCGGGCCGAACAGCATCTGCTCGAGCAGCGTCCCGGGCAGGTTGAGGCAGTCGAGTTCGACAAGCTCGGCGCGGCTCCGGGCGCTGGCGCTGTGCACG
>DATKYA010000083.1:0-4798 GCA_035528775.1 Planctomycetota bacterium
TGAGCTGGAGCTGCACTTCGGGCCGGTTGGTGAACCGCCCGTGGTTTTCTTCGGCGAACACCTGCCCGTACTTCTCGGCGATGCGGGCGAGCTCCTTCGAGCCGCGGATCATGTAGTCGACGATCTGCTCGTCGGTGAGGCTGGGCTTTGGCTCGCCGGCGAAGTATTTGACGACCTTGAGGCCGAGCTCCTTCGAGAGTGCGGCACAGTATTCGCCCCAGTAGACCCAGTGGTCGAACTTGGCCTTCTCGGGCTGAACGAAGTCGGCGTCGCAGGCGACGGCGCAGGGGGCGATGCCGCACTTCCGAAGGATGTCGCGCGCCTTCTGCGCGTCGGCCTTCACCGATTCGAGCTTGCCCGACAGGCCGAGGTCGTCGGGGCGGAACTCGATGCCCTCAAATCCCAGCTCCGCCGCCTTCTTCAGGCGAGCTTCCATATCCTTGATGAATCCCAGCGAATAGGTGTTGACGGCGATTCTCATGGTCTGGCTCCGTGGCTCCGTGGTGAGGGATGGGATGAATTGTCATGGTTCGCCGGCCGGAAAGCCCAACCGGTTTCTGGAATAGTGTAACAGTGGCCGCGCGCGGTGCAAGTACTTTCGCCACCCAATCGCAGCCTTACAGCGGCTCCGGACACGGCTGCAGGAGCACGCCCGCGTTGCTCAAGCGCTCGCGAAGGGCCTCCGGCTCGACCTCGCGAGTCTCCGTGCCCGCCTGTGCCGCCATCGCCGAGGCGGTGCCGGCCGCCTGCCCGCAGATCAGGCAGCAGACCGTGTTGCGCGTGCTGTTGTGCGCCACGAGGTCGACCGTCATCATCCGGCCCGCGATCAGCACGTTCTGCAGGCCCTGCGGGATCAGCGCCCGGTAGGGAATGCCGTAGCAGCCGGCGTCGCGTACCAGGAAGTCGCCATTGTCGATGAAGCTGAAGATCGCAACCTGGTCGGAAAACTGCCGGCCCTCGGTGCAATCATCCTGCGAAAGCTCGTAATCGCAATGGATGGCCCGGCCGCGGCGCTGCCCGGCTGAGGGCGCCGGCCCCGCCGGATAGCATTGCTCGCAGCCCGCCACGTGCGTGCGGAAGATCTCGGCGACCTCGAGCATCTTCGCACGCAGGGCGACTTCGGCGGCGGTGAGGGCGTCGGGATCGAGCCCGTCGTTCGGGCCGTAGTTGATGCAATTGCAGTAGGTCAGCTCGCACGGGCGCAGCGACGACGACAGGAAATAGTGCGGGGCGTTGGGCACGCCGGCTTCGCGAAGCTTGCCCATGTGAATCCCGATTCGGACGAGGTCGGGGCGGGTCATCCCCGGCTTCACGGCATGGGCGAGCTGCGTGATCATGCCGCGCCGCTCAAGATCGGCCTCCATCGCGGCGAGATCGACGTTGCACAGCCGGAAGGTGAATCCGGCGGCATAGGCCCCGCGGTCGCCGGGCTTGTAGTGCTCGAACGAAGCGCCGGCCCAGGCCGCGAGGTCGCCGTCGCCGGTGCAGTCGACGTACTGCTTCGCGCGGATGACGCTACGGCCCGCCTTGTTCCACACCACGATGCCGTCCACGTGCCCACCGGTCGAGTGGACTTCGTCGAGCACGGTGTGGAGCAGCAGGCGCACGCCTGCTTCCTGGCAGAGCTGGACGGCGGCGAGCTTGAAGGCCTCCGGCTCGACGGGCGTGAGCATGGAAACGAAATCGCCGCCGCGCTCCATCCTCACGTGGCCCACGCCGCCGCCCAGCCGCTGCACGCGGTCGACCAGCTCCTGGGCGATCCCTGCGACCACGCGTGTGCGGCCGGCGCCCGGGTGCGCCGCGAAGATGTTGAAGAAGCTGTGCAGGCCGGTGGCGCCGGTGATCCCCATGCCGCCCAGCCAGCCGGCCTTGTCGATCAGGAGCGTTTTGGCTCCCATGCGCCCGGCCGCTATTGCCGCTGCAATGCCGGCCATTCCGCCGCCGGCTACGAGCACATCGGATTCACCCGAATGATCGTCGCGTATCGCAGGTTGCTGCATGGCTTGGTTGCCTCCTTGCAGATGAAATCATACTGATGCCCGATTCCGGCGCAAGGGGAAAATGCTGTAGTCGGTCACTATGGTGCTGCAACAACACGTGGCTTGCCCTCACTGTGACCGTTCGCGAGCATTGCCCGGCTTCCGAACCGGGTGATAGCGCCATCGTTTGCGGCGGTGTGCTACACTTTTCCCATTCCCTTTTCGCCTGCCCGCGCGTATAATACGTACTGCACAGGCAGGTGAATGATGAAGCAAGTAAACGTTTCGCAATTGCTGGAGCTTGGCCCGAAGCTCGAAGGCGAGCTGCTGCTCGACGACGTGTCGCGGGCGGTCTATTCCACGGCGGCGTGCATGTATCGCATCGAGCCGCTGGGCGTGGTGCTGGCGCGCCATGAGAATGACGTCGTCGAAACCGTCCGCTTCTGCCGCGAGCGGGGCATCCCCATCACGGCACGCGGCGGCGGATCCGGCCTCGCCGGCCAATCAGTAGGCCGCGGCGTGATCATCGATTTCACCCGTTACATGGACCGCGCCCTGCGGATCGACCGGGGGCGGAACCTCGTCGTCGTCCAGCCCGGCATCACCCTCGGCTCGCTCAACGCGCTGCTCAAGCCGCACGGCAAGTACTTCCCGCCCGACCCATCAAGCGGCAACTACGCATCAATCGGCGGGATGATCGCGAACAACTCGTCCGGCCCTCATTCGCTGAAGTACGGTGCGACGATCGACTACGTGCGGCGGCTGCGCATGGTGATCCCCACCGGCGAGGTCATCGTCGCCGAGAGCCGCCCCGCCGGCGCCAACGGCTCGACCGCCGAAGCCCCCCTGTACGCCGGCAGCGCCGACATCGCCCGCCGCTACGCCGACGCCATCCCCAAATGGATGCCGAAAACCAGTAAGAACAGCAGCGGATACCGGATCGACAGGTTGATCGAACACGCCGCCGGGCAGGGAGGGCACGGGGGCCCGCCCCTAACGGAGGGCGAACACGATGGTACTCACGCGCAGGACGTGATCCACCTGCAGCGGCTGCTGTGCGGGTCCGAAGGAACGCTGGGGATCGTCATCGAGGCGGAGCTCGAGCTTGCCGATCCGCCCGCGTGCGTCGAGCTGGCGGTGCTGGGGTTCCGCGACCTGCAATCGGCCGCCGCCGCCGTGCCGGAGATGCGGAAGTACGATCCGTCGGCGATCGAGGCGATGGACGCGAGCGCGGCGGCAGTGGTCCGCGAGCGCCGGCCCGAGCTGCGCCGTTTCCTGCCCGAAGAAGCCGCCATGCTGATCTTCGTGGAGTTCGACGGCCCCGCGCGCGAGCCGCTGCTCGATACGGCTCGACTGCTGAAGGACGAGATACTCGACCGACGCAAGCTGGCGTTCTGCTCGGTCGACGCGTCCGACGCCCGCGAGCAGGCCCTGCTGTGGGCCGTTCGCAAGGCCGTGCTGCCCATCCTCTACAATATGCCCGGGCTCAAGCGAGTGACGTCGTTCATCGAAGACGTTGCCGTGCCCGTGGCCGCGATCCCGCAGTACATGAGCGGGCTGCGGCGTATCCTCACGGCCCACGACGCACCGTTCGCCGTCTTCGGCCACGCCGGCGAAGGCAATTTCCACGTCCGCCCGATGCTGAATCTCGCCCAGCCCGCCGAAGTGACCAAGATGGCCGAAATCGCCGAAGAGGTCTTCGGCTTGGCCATCTCGCTGGGCGGAACCGTATCCGGCGAGCACGGCGACGGCTTGGTGCGCACCGAATTCATCCGCCGGCAGTACGGCGAGTTGTATCCGGCGTTCGAGGAGATCAAGAAGCTGTTCGACCCCGCCGGGTTGTTCAACCCCGGCAAGATCGTGTGCGGCGAGCAGACGCTTGGCGAGAACCTGAAGTTCGGCCCGGACTACGCCGAGGGCAGGCGCCGGCAGTCCGCCGAGCCGGCCGCCGCCATTGAGCTCACCTTCGCCGACGGCGAGTACGAGCGGCTTGTCGAGAAATGCCTCGGCTGCGGCACCTGCCGCACGCTCACCGCCGAAACGTCGATGTGCCCGATCTACAAGGCCACGCGAGACGAGCGGTTCTCGCCGCGCGGCAAGGTGGCCGTCCTGCGAGAGCTGCTCGCAGGCAACCTTCAGCCCACGCCGGAAAACCGGCAGCGGCTGGCTGCCATCCTCGACCTCTGCCTGAACTGCGGCACATGCACCAGCGAATGCCCCACGCTCGCGGAAGTGCCGCTGCTGATCAACGAGGCACGCGCCCGGCAGGCGAAGACCGCCGGCGTGCCCCTGCTCAAGACACTCGTGTCGATGTATCCCGCACTGTCGCGGCCGATGCCGGCGTTCGCGGGCAGGATCGGGGCCAGCCTGCTGAATGTCAGGCCCATCCGGGCGATAATGGAGGCGGTGACGGGGATCGACCACCGGCGCACACTGCCGGCCATCCGCCCGGCACGCGGCATCCGCGAGGCGCATCCCGTCCAGCCGGTCCGCCGGGCTACCCTCTACGCCGATCAGTTCGCCTCGCTCCACGACCCCGAGATCATCCGCTGCGCGATGGACATCCTGGAGCACAACGGCGTCGACGCGGTCTACCCCCGGCAGAAGGAATGCGGCATCGTGGCAATGACGGCTGGCGACGCCCCTACCGTTCGCAAGCTCGTGCGGTTCAACCTTCGCGGCCTCGGCCCGCTCGCCGCCGCCGGCCGCGCGATCATCTGTACCGAGCCGACCGCCGCCCTGTGCCTGCGCCGCGAGTGGCGCCACTACACCGCCGATCCCGCCATCGCGGACGTCCAGCGGCAGGCACGCGAGTTCTT
>DATKYA010000084.1:0-6816 GCA_035528775.1 Planctomycetota bacterium
CTTCTTCTTCAGGAGGCAAGCGATGGCAGTTGTCCTTGTTATCATCGCCCTTGCGCTTCCCAGGATATTGATGATCTTCGTGAAGCTGCTCACGGACTGGTTCGCCAGGGCGTACGATACCACGATCTGGCCGCTGTTGGGGTGGCTGTTTCTGCCCTATACCACGCTCGCTTACATGGCGGCCATGTTGAACAACAACCACAAGCTGGGCGGCTGGTGGACCGTGCTCGTGGTAGCGGCGGTGCTGGCGGACCTGGGGGTCTTCAGCAGTCTGCGTAGAAAATGACGCGGAAGAAGGAAAGAAGGCCAGCAAAAGAAGATGAGTAGGCGGATCATCGTGCTGCTTTCCGCTTCTGAATTCGTACTTCAGCCCTCCGTCTGCTGCCTTCTTGGCTTGTTGTCTTCCTGCCTTCTTATCTTCCTGACTTAGAAACTATCTCAAAAGGCGAGCCCGATGTAGGGGCGGACGGCGTCCGCCCTGGGGCACACGCCGTGTGCCCCTACATGGTCCCGTCGGATGTTTTGAGATAGTTTCCTAGCTTGTTCCCTTCTTGTCTTCTTGTCTTCTTGACTTCTTGACTTCCTGACTTCTTGACTTCTTAGCTTCTTGACTTCTTGTCTTCTTGACTTCTTATCTTTTCCCTTCCCCCCACTCAGTCGTCTCCTCCCTGTTGATCTCGGCGATCTGCTCGACGCTCACTTTCGGCCGACGGTCGTAGGTGAGCAGGCCATTCACCTCCTGCTCGATGTCGTACAACTGCGTGTAGCAGAAACCGGCGATCATCGTGTTTTTCAGGATTGCCCCGGTGAGGTCGCGGTAGCGCGACACTAGGCGAGCGGTGTCTTCTGCGGCATCGCCGTAGCCCCACGCGCCGTCGTGGGCGTCGGCTGAGAGGGCGATCCCGCCGTACTCGCTGACGACGATCGGCTGCCCGTTGTAGGTGAATCCGTCAGCCAGCGCCGGTACGTGATGCGTCGCGGTCGGCAGCGTGGGCCTGGTCGGCGAGATTCCCGACAGTATCCGGTAGACGTATCCGGCGTCCTGGCTGTACTCGTGCAGGTCCACGATGTCGGTGTCGACGTGGCTCCATCCGCTGTTGTCGACCACCGGTCGGGTGGGATCGAGCTCCCTGCTGAACGCGACGATCTGCCCGACGAACTCCTGGGGGCGATCCTGGTTCTGAACGCCTTCGATTCCCCAGCTCTCGTTGAACGGCACCCACGTGATGATGGATGGATGGTTGAAGTTGGCCTTGATGACGTGCGGCCATTCGGACGCGAGATTAGCCATGCTCACGTCGCTGAACTCGTAACAGTTGCCCATCTCGCCCCACACCAGCAGCCCGAGCCTGTCGCACCAATAGTAGTAGCGGGGGTCTTCCACCTTCTGATGCTTGCGCACGCCGTTGAACCCGAGGGCCTTGGTCATCTGGATGTCCCGGATGAACGCCTCGTCGCTCGGGGCGGTGTAGATGCCATCGGGGAAGTATCCCTGATCGAGCACGAGTTTCAGGCGGATGGGGTGGTTGTTGAGGAGCACCCGCCCCGACTCGATACTCACCTTGCGCATGCCGAAGCAGGCGAGCACGCGGTCGTAGATGGTGCCGTTCTCGTGCAGTTCGAGAAGCACGTTATAGAGGTTCGGCTCATCGACGGACCACAGGCGGCTGTCGCTCAGCCACGTCTCGAACGCAGTCTGATCGCCGCCGACCTTCAGCTTGGTCTCCGCGCGCAGCTCGCTGTTGATGCTGAAGCGAGCGCGGATTTCCATCCGGTCGCTGTGGCCCGACAGCCCCACCGCAGTGTGGACGATCGACTTGTCGATATCCGGCTGGAACTGTACATTCGTGAAGTGGAAGACGGAGACGGGCTCGATCCAGACGGTCTGCCAGATGCCGGTGGCTCGGGTGTAGTGGCAGCCTTTCGATCGCGGCTCCCAGAACTGCTTGCCGCGCGGCTGCTCCTTGCTGAGGCGGTCCTCGATGCGGACGACGATCTGGTTTTCCGGCCGGAGGCATTCCGTGATGTCGAAGCCGAAGGGCGTGTAGCCGCCGCGATGCTGCCCCACCTGCTCGCCATTGACCCAGACGGTGGCTGCGAAGTCGACCGCGCCGAAGTTCAGCATGATCCGCCGGCCGCGATACAGCTCGGGCAGCCGCAGTTTCCTGCGGTACCAGACCACCTCGTGAACCGACGTGTCGCCGATGCCGCTCAGTGTGCTCTCAAATGTGAACGGCACGACGATCCGGCGCGTGAAGTCGTGCCGGTCGAACCAGCCTTCGGTAATCCCGCGGTTGGCGTCGTCAAACTCGAATTCCCACTCGCCATTGAGGTTGATCCAGTCCTCGCGGACAAACATCGGGCGCGGGTATTCCGGACGCGGGGTTTCCATGAAAAGCTCCTTGTGTGTTCTGCGACCCCTGGGGCCGCCGCATTCCGAATGTGGTATTGCTCTACATGAAGAATATCGGCGTGAGAAGCGGCAGAATTCACAGCGCTCCGCCGGTTCATTCGTCCCTCTTCCCGGAAAACAGCAGTACGAAAACCCCGATTACCACGGCGATGATGATCAGGCCGAGCAATCCGATTGCCATGGCAAGCTTATTCGTCCTTCTTGCGCGTGAAGATCACGGCAAAAACGGCACCGATCAAAAGTACGAGAACAAGCAGCGGGATGATGAACACCCACCTGAAGCCCATGCCCATGAAATGCACCCACCTTTCAGTTGCATACGTTGTTCAGGTCAGTTGCAGATGTTGTTCAGGCTGTTACGCACGGCGATGAGATCGAGAATGTTGATGCTGCCGTCGCGATTGACGTCGGCGATCCAGTTATCGCCCGTCGACGTGGCTTGCCCGAGCCTGCTGCGAATCGTAATCAGGTCGAGGATGTTTACCCGGCAATTCCCGTCGACGTCCCCGGGAGTGGCCCATCCGACCGTGATGGTACCGGGCACGATAGTACAATCGATCCCGCCCTGCGAGCCGCCGATCACGGTCAGGTCGGCATCAACACCGACCTCGTAGACGCCGGGCGGAGCCGATGGCGGGATGTCGTACTTCATCGACAGCAGGAACGTTCGATCGGGCAGATCAACGTCATTCCCCATCGACATGAACCCGCCGCACAGGCGGACTTCATCGAAGACGGGCAAAACGGATGGAAACGCCGATTCGTTGTGGAAGATGGCTTGGCCGCCGTAGGACGGGTTGCCGCCATCGAGGCTGATGACGAAGTCGGGCACGGCGGCGCCCTGCCTCCGGAAGACCAGCGCCGTCTGCATTCCGCCGAAGCCGAACAGCCCTTCGCCATAGATGTTGACCGTGACAGTGCCACCGCCGGGGCGCAGCCGTGTGGCGGGAGCCTCAATGGTCACTCGTGGATGAATGACGGTGAAGCTGGCTTGCGTGACCGGGCTGTCGTTGTAGTTCGCGAGGAACGCGCGGGCCGTGACCATCGCGCTGTCCGTCAGCGTGAAGGTGCCTGTGTACGCGGTGGAATTGATCGTCGGCGTGGTGCCGTCGACGGTGTAACGGATGGCGGCGCCGGGCGTATCGCACTCAATGGCAACGCTGACGGACCCCATGAAATCGCCGCCGTTCGGAATGATCCGGGGAGCGGCCACGTTTGCCTCGGTGAACGTGCCGCTGATGCGAAGGCCGACGGGAGCGCCCAGCAGGATGCTGCCGTCCAGCCCGAGCCCCTGCTGGGCGAGCAGCGCGGTGAGCTGATCAATGGCGGATTGCGGGAGGTCCTTCGGAATGGTGAACGCGGCGGCGAAGGCGCCCGCACCGCTGGCGGAGTTGAACGGGATGCCGTTGATCCGCGTATTGCCGAACAGCAGCAGCGGGCCGATCCCGTCGGCATCCGCCGAGGCCTGGCCGGTTGTGATCGCGAGCTGCTGCGTGAGCTGCAACGAGGAGCCGTCGTCGAGCTGCCACGAGATGAGGGCCGTGCCGGACAGCGTGATGTGCACCTGGCCGCTTTCGAGGCGGAAGGTGCCGGTGGGCGGCGAGGTGAACTGCAGTTCTATACCGGCGAGCTCGAGGGTGATCGCCCCCGCCTGGAAATTCCCCGCCGCGTCGATGTAGGGCAACGCCGTGGTCTGCCGAGGCACGATCGGTTGCGTGAACGACATCGCCTGGCCGAACACCACGCGGCCGTCGCCGAGCTGGATGTACAGCGACGGCGGGTCGTCGAGCACGTCGTTCCCGGCGAAAAACGCGAAATAGCCGGGAATGCTCCCGCTGGTGATGGGCAGGTCCTGTGCGAAGACAGGCAAGGCACATAGTATCAGCAGAAACGCGATTGCAGGCCGTCGCATGGCATTCACCTTCGTCCCAGAAAGATTGTGCGGGGGCGCACGCTATACGCCACCCGGAGCCGTTACAAAATTATACCACGAGAGGCTGGCGGTGTCAAAACTTTCTTTTTGCATTTCGCGGCAGCTTCGCGCATAATGGGAGCAGCCTGAGCGGTTCGTACCGCCTCTGCCGTGCGATGCGACAATCATGCACCGCCCATGGCACAGGCCGATAACCCGTAGGAAGGGACTGCGGGCGACCGCAGCGCACAACTTCGCCGAGCGCACATCGAAGATCGTAGCCGGCAACGTTCGGAACGGGCGCGGAACGGGAGGAGGAACGCGAGGAGGAACACGGTGAGATTCGAGACATACGAAATCGCAATCGAAAGTAACGGAACGATCACGATCAGCAGCATTCAACAACGTCTCCGCATGCGCGGCCGCGAGTGGAAGCTGGCACACGTGCTGCCGCAGATCGATGGCTCGCCCATCGAGTACCTCGGCTTCACCGTAAGGGAGAGCACCGACGACGCCCTCCACGTGGACTACGATACGCCGAATGGCCTGGTGAAGCTCGACGTGAGGAAGCTGGACCCGGTCACGGCATCCTGGAAAATGAAGATAGGCCAGTTCCCCCATGGAGCATCTTGGCGGCACACGGGCCCCTTCTCCGCCCACAGCATTCACGGGTTCGATACCGCGTACCATTCCGGGCGTTTCGGCTGGGAGCCGGCCGGCATTCACACGCTGGGCGGCACCGCCGCGTGGCACAGCGACTACGTGCTCGGCCTGCTGGCAGATGCCTGGCTCGTCCTGGGATTCGTGACCCACCGCAACTCGTTCACCCGCTTCGAGTACGCCGCCGGCCTCACCCCTCATTCCCCCTCTCCAAGCTTGGAGAGGGGGCGAGGGGGTGAGGGAAAGGCTCCGCTGGACCGATTGACCGCGTGCTGCGAATGCGAAGGCGTTCATGTGAAGGACAGTATGCGAGCCATCGCCGCCGAGGAAATGATCATAACCCAGGGCAGAACACTCGACGACGCCCTCTCCCACTGGGCGGACATCACGGCGTCGCGAATGGGTGCCCGCGTGCGACCGCTGCGGTCGCATGCATCCGACTGCGTGATCGCCTATGATTCATGGTACCAGGACTACCAGTACGGCTCGCACGCGCGGTGCATCAGCGCGCTGAAATCACTGAAGTCCGAGCGACGTGAACTGCCATTCACCCACTTCATCATCGGGATGGGCTACCACGCAAACCTCGGCGACTGGCTGGAGCCGAACCCGGCGTACGGGCCGCCGGTCACCGAAACGATCGCCGCCATCAAGGACGCGGGGCTGAAGCCGGGAATCTGGTTCGCACCGTTCATGGTGGGCAATCGCAGCAAACTGAACGCCGCCCATCCCGACTGGCTCGCCCGCCGGCACAACGGCCTGCCCTACGACGTGTGCAGCAGCTACGGCGAGCCGCGGCTGTGGTTCGGCAACGAGGAAATCTACGCCGCCGATCCGACGAACCCGGAATTCATCAACCACGTCGGCCACTGTGCGCGCGTCTTCCGCGAGGAATGGGGAGTGGATCTGCTGAAACTTGATTTCTGCCATTACGCGTGCATGCCGGACAGCGTATTCGGCAGCGAGGCGATCGGAGAGGCGGCGCCGGCCATGACGCACGCGCAGGCGTACCGTCTGGCGATGCGCGCCATCCGCGATGCCTTCGGCGACGGCTTCATTCTGGCGAGCAGTGCGCCGCTGTGTACGTCGATCGGGCTGGTCGACGGATGCCGCGTCAACGGCGAAGTCGGGCCGGAATGGGTGAACTGGTATAACAGCACACGGTCGATGCGCGCCGCACTGCTGCGGGCCTTCATGCACCGGCGGTTCTGGCTGAACGACGGCGGCCCGGTGACCGCCCGCGACTTCTTCAGCCACCTCGATCCGAACGAGGCCAGAACCCGCGGCCTTGTGCAATCGGTGACCGGCGCCGTCTTCACTACTGGTGACGACGTCGGCCGGCTCAGCGCTAACGAATTCAGCCACCGCGACCGGCACGAGTTGCTCCGCTTCCTCCTGCCGATCCACGGCACGGCGTCGGTTGCGAGCGATCTCGGCCCCCAGCAGTGGACAGTCCTGCTGAAATCCACCGTGATCGGCGAGCAGGCGTTCTCGATGCTGGCGATCGTGAACCTTGGCGAAGACGAAAGCACGGTGGAACTCGACTTGCGGGCCCACGGGCTCACGGGCAGCAGCTATCATGTATTCGATTTGTGGCGGCAAACCTACCTCGGGCGCAAGCATGGCGTGCTGAAGGCTGTTGTGCCGGTGCATGGTTCGGTGCTTTATTCCGTTTCGGAAGCCTGCGGAGAAGCCGCCGAAGTCGTGTGTGCCGCCGATCACGTTACCGGTGCGGAAAGCATCGGGGCGATCACTTGTGACGAAAGCAGCATCGAGATCGTGCCGCTGCGAACGCCGTGCCGGGCGATCATCTTCGCACCGGATGGCATCG
>DATKYA010000085.1:0-2852 GCA_035528775.1 Planctomycetota bacterium
CACGAAAGAAGAGGACTACGATGAAGACACTGGCAGTTGTTCTGGCGTGCGTTGGGTTGGCGGTGTTCTCGCCGAGTTTTGCCGAAGAAGCTCAGAAGAAGAATGAGGCGGAGCAATCGAAAAAGGACATGAAGGAATACACGATTCGCAAGGCCGCTCAGGCGGTCGACATCTCGAAGGGGCCGCAATCCGACGTGTGGAAGAAGGCCGAGGCCGCGAAGATCGACGAGTTCCCCTGGTACAAGGAAGGCAAGAAGCAGGCCACCACCGTGCGGCTGCTCTACGACGATACCGCCATCTACGCGCTTTTCGTGTGCGACGATTCCCACATTTTCTCGAAGACAACCGAGCTGAACGGGCCGGTCTGCACCGATAGCTGCGTGGAGTTCTTCGCGACCAACCCGGAGAAAGGCCCGGGCTACTTCAACTTCGAGGCGAACTGCTGCGGCATGTTCCACCTGGGCTGGGGGCCGGATCGCGCCAAGCGGAAGCTGGTCGAACCGGAGCCGGCGAAGCAGATCAAGGTCGCCACGTCGGTGCCGGCGGCCACCAAGGAAGAATCGGCGGATGACAACGGCTGGTGGCTGGCGGCGGCGATCCCGTTCGACGTGATCGCCCAGGTATCGGGCGAGACCGTGCAGCCGAAGCCGGGCACCGTGTGGCGCTGCAACTTCTATCGCTGCGGTGGAAAGACCGACCAGCAGTTTGCCGTGTGGAACCCCGTGGCGAATCCCTATCCCGATTTCCACCGCCCGGAGTTCTTCGGCACGCTGAAGTTTGAGTAAAGAGATGGTGGGACCACGACATGACGGGATGATGACCTGACATGGATCGCATCCAACAGCTTCTCCTTCAGCTTGATAATCCCATGCCGCCGGACGTTGGCGGCTGGTCTCCCGGGTGGGCGGAGACCACTCCGGTGTGGGCCGAGCCGTTCCACGAGGCGTGGATGGAACTGGGCGAGTGCGACTTCCGCATCCGATTCGCTCGCGCCCAGGCGGCGGAGATGGCAGCGGCGACACCGTTCATCCGTGAAGCCGAGCTGATCATCGGGGGCGATAGGCTGCTCCCGATTGTGACGGCGCGCGAAACGCCGTTCGGCAACGGCATCCGCTACGACGCCCGGCGCGCCGAAGACCTGAAGCGCGACCATCCCGAGCAGGCGGAACGGATCGACGGGATCGTGTCGTACTGGAAGGCATGGTACGAGCGGAACCCGAACCGCGTGGGTATCACTTGCCATTCGTCGCTGGCCTGGGAGCGGGTGCTCGAGTTCGGCATCGACGGCATGCGGCGCTACGTGGGCGAATGGCGCGCGAAGAACGTCGCACAGCGGCCCGGCTGCGCCGAATGGTACGACGCGCTCGCCATCGTGCTCGACGGCGTGTCGGCGTTCGTCACGGCTCACGCCGATGCGGCCGGTGCGGCCGGTGCGGCTGCGGACGCCACGCGCGATCCCGGGCGCCGCTGGGAGCTGGAGCGGATCGCCGACGCCTGCCGCCACGTGGCCCACGGGCGCCCGCGATCCTTCCACGAGGCCGTGCAGCTCTTCTACCTCCTCTTCATCCTGTGCGGGCACGATTCGCCCGGCCCGGTCGACCGCTACCTGTATCCGTGGCTGAAGGCCGACCTCGAGGCCGGCGCAATCACGCTCGCCGCCGCGCAGGAGATCGTGGACTGCCTGTGGATCAAGTTTGCCGGGAAGACCGCATACGGCGCCACGCTGGCCGGGCAGTTGCGCGACGGCACCGACGCGACGAACGAGTTGTCGTTCCTGTGCGTCAACGCGATTCACCGGCTGCGGCTGCTGTCGCCCCGCACGGCCGTTCGGTGGCATCGGGGCATCTCGCGGGAGTTCCTCAGGCAGGCGTGCGAGACGGTGGCGGAGGGCGCGTCTTTCCCGGCGTTCGTGAACGACGACGCGATCATCCCGGCGGCCGTCGAGCGCGGCATGGCACTCGAAGACGCCCGCGAATACACCTTCGTGGGCTGCGGCCAGACGTTTCCCCACGGGCGCGGCCACGGCAACTACGAAGACGTGATCATCCATTCGACCAAGGCGCTCGAGCTGGCGCTGCGCAACGGCCGCGACCCCGAAACCGGCAGCCAGGCCGGACCCGAAACCGGAGAGCCGGCCGACTTCGCCACGTACGAGCAGTTCGAGCACGCCTGGCGCCGGCAAATCGAGTCGATGATCGCCGGCCAGATCAACTACATCAACGAACGGCGCGCCGCCATCAAGGGGCAGATGTTCGACTTCCTCCGCTCGCTGCTGACGCGGTCGTGCATCGAGCGCGGCCTCGACTGGCACGAAGGCGGGGCCGACTACAGCGAGGGGATGGTCGACCTCGTCGGCCTGACGACCGTGACCGATTCGCTGGCCGCCATCAAGTGCGGCGTATTCGATCGCAAGGTCATCTCGCTGCCGGAACTCGTGGCGATACTCGACCGCAACTGGGAAGGCGAGGAAGCGCTGCGGCAGTTCTTCCTGAACAAGCTGCCGAAGTTCGGCAACGGATCGCCCGAGGCCGACGGCATGGCGGCGGCGGAGCTTGAGCGGCTCAACACCTTCATCAAGGGCTTCAGAACCTGCTTCGGCGGGCCGTGGGGCGTGGACATCATCGGGTGGTCGGCGGCGGTGATGTTCGGCGAGCGCACGAGCGCCACGCCCGACGGCCGGCGAGCAGGCGAGCCGGTGGCAGACTGCGCCGGCCCCGCCCAGGGCCGCAACGTCAAGGGCCTCACGCAAACGCTCGAATCGGTTGCACGGCTGCCGCACCGCCACGTGCACGGGCCGCTGGCCTTGAGCCTGCGATTCCCGAAGGACGCAGTCAACACCGCCGGCGGCCGCG
>DATKYA010000086.1:0-3303 GCA_035528775.1 Planctomycetota bacterium
CGTGAGCCTGTCGGCGCCCCTCTGGCCGGTGAAGTCGGTGGCGAAGACCTCCACGCCCTGTTCCGCGTCTTCCTCCGCCAGTCGGAAACCGGAGAACGATGCATTGGTGCCGATCAGGCCCACGCCGCCGATTCGCAGGGCGGAATCGCACGCGTCGAGCACGGGGCGACCGTCGACCAGCCCGATGAATATGCCGTTGCGGTCGATCAGCGTGATGCGGCATCGGGCGGGGCGTTCGGCCGCCTTCTTCGCCATCACGGTCGACGTCGCTCCGATCACCCGCGTGAGCTGCCATTGGCCGGCGAACCAGCCGAACGCGTAGTGCGACGTGGAGGTGGCGCAATTCGTGATGATTCCGCCTTCGGCGTCGTCGGGCGCCGCGAAGTCGACGTCGATCCGCTTCGACGCGGGCGGAACGATCCGCAGGTTGGCCCTGCCCGTGCCGGTGATCGCCGAGTCTTTCACGGCAATCTCGCCGGAAAAGTCCCACAGCCGGGGCTTGGGGTGATCCAGCCGCTCGACGAACGACGCCAGCCCCCGGAGCCGCAGATCGTCGAACAGCACGCCCGGCCCCCACGCCACCAGGCCGATACTGCCGCTGCTGACGGCGGCGGGTGGGCAAGTGCTCAGCACCGGCTCGCCGTTCACGCTGCACCGGGCGGCCTGGCCGCAGGTGTCCACGGACAGCTCGTACCACTGGCTGGGCCGCACGTCGACCGGCTCGCGGGCGCACAGCTCGATGCGTTCGCCGCGGCTGATCTCGAGAAGTTGCACCTTGCCGTTGCCATCGGCGGCGGGCGTGATCGCCAGCGCCGAGAATACATCCTTGCCCCGGACGTTGAACGCGATTCCGGCCGTTGCCGTCTGCTCGATGCGGAGCTTGGCGCGGAGGCGGATGTTCCCGTAGACCGGCTCGCGGGCATCGGCCTGGGTGTTTGCGGGAGCCGGCGGGTTCCAGATCGCCAGGTTCAGCTCGGGGTCGTCGGCGCGGTAGGCGGAAAACATCGGCGGGCCGTTTTTCTTGCGCACGAGCTCGTCGTACGGTGCGTAGATCGACCACGCCCCTTCGGCGGTCTGCCAGCGCTGCCCGACGGCGGCGTGGTCGTCGAAGTTTTCATCGATCGACGGATTCGGCTGGACCGGCAGTATCTTCGCCGGCGCCATTCCGGGCTGGCGGAGCTGGCGGGCCTCCGCACGGAAGGCGGTATCGTCGGACGCAATGACGCTGCGGCCGTCGAGCTCCACGCGAATCTCGCACGGGCGGAGCCAAACGGTCACCGTGGAAAATGGCTCGAGATCGCCGGCAACCCCCAGCGGCTCGCTGGCCTTGCCGTTGGCGGTCTTTCCCAGGATCAGCCGTTTTTCCTTCGGGTTGAACGAGAGCGTGTAGTAGTTGCGCTCGTCGACGCGGGCGAAGGTCAGCTCGAATGCGGCATTGGCTGGATTGAACTGGAAGCCGATGGTTGGATCGGTGAGGCGCGGCATGCCGACGGCCGATGCGGCGCCGCACATGACGGCCGCGATCATCGCCGCGCACGCGGCCAGCCGGGCTGCTCGCGCTGCACACGCTTCAAACACTGACGTAGTAGTGGACCTGGTGGACGTACTGGACATAGTGGATGTAGTGGACGACGTGGACATCCGCCTGCTGTCCTCTTGTCTTCGCGTCCCCGCGATTCGAACCGCTCATGATGGTGTCATGGCGTCATCGTCTGTGCGAGGCCAGCCGGTTCAGCACGTCGATTCCCTGCTTGATCGTGTTGTCCGGAGCGGCGTACGAGATGCGGAAATGCGTGGCTCGCTCGGAGAACACGCTGCCGGGGATGATCAGCACGTTGTTCTTGATCGCCTCTGCCACGAATTCCTGGTCCGTCCCCCACGGTGCCTTGGGGAAGATGTAGAACGCCCCTTCGGGCTTCTGCACGTCGAAGTTGTCCTTGAGGCCGTTGTAGATCAGGTCGCGCTTCGCGCGGTATGCCTCGCAGGCGCCGTCAAGCGGGTATTCCAAGGCCGTCACCCCCGCATACTGGGCAAACGATGGCGCACACACGAACGAATACTGCTGCAGCTTGGTCATCTCCGCGATGACGTCGGCGGGACCGGTCGCGTAGCCCAGCCGCCAGCCGGTCATTGCGTGCGACTTGCTGAACCCGCCCATCAGCAGTGTCTTCGGGTAGATCGAAGCCATGCTGGGGCAGTTGTCGAGGTAGCAGAAGCAGTCGTAGATCTCGTCCGACAGCACGAGCAGGTCGTGCTCGCGTGCGACTTCGGCCACGCCTTCCAGCTCCTCACGGGTGTAGGTGATCCCGGTGGGGTTGCAGGGACTGTTGAGCACGAGCACCTTGGTTCGCGATGTGATCGCCGCCCGGAGGGCCTCCTTGCGGAGGCGGAAGTCGGGATAGGTATCGATGAAGCGTGGCCGCCCGCCCACCAGGTTCGTCAGGTGCTTGTACATCACGAAGTAGGGGTCGGGGATGGCCACCTCATCGCCTTCGTCCACCAGCACCAGGAACGCCAGCACGAGGCCGCCCGACACACCCGAGGTGATGAGGATGTTCTGGGCATCGACGCCGCGCGTGCGTTTCAGGTGCTCGCGGACGCCCTCGTGCAGCTCGGGGATTCCCTGCGTCACCGTGTAGCGGTTGCGGCCGGCCATGATGTTCTCGATTGCCGCGCGCTTCACGTTCTCCGGCACGTCGAAGTCGGGCTGCCCGATGCTCAGGTTGATCGGGTTCTTCATCGACCGTGCCAGATCGAACACCTTCCGGATACCGGACGAATCGATCAGTCTCATGCGTCGTGCGATCATGGCAGTTTCGCTCCGATGTCATGCGTGAGGACGCATGGTGGCCGCAGCAGCCGCGTGCGTCGGTGACGCACGCGGGGGCGAACACTATGGTTCGCCCCTACGCGAAATCGGGAGTGGTAGCAGCACCCGTGCGACGGCGAACCATTGTGTTCGTCCTCGCCCAGATGTCCATGCCGTGCTGAATTGCCGGTAGGGACGAACCATTGTGTTCGTCCTCGCCCGACGGGCGTATGATCAGGCCGGAAGCTGCTACTTCTCGGCAGGAGCCGCGGCGGGTCCGGCGGCAGCGGTTTCCTCAGCCTCTTTCTCTTTTTTCTTCTTCTTGCCCGTCTTGATCTTCAGCACTTTCAGTGCCGGCAGGCCAAACACGGTATCACCCGCGTTCCAGCGCCCCTGGTCGGCCATCTTCTCGATGCGCTCAACGCGGGAGAGCACGTTGCGCTGCCGTTTCAGCTTCGATCGCGAAGCCAGACTCCTGTGAATGCTCACGAATG
>DATKYA010000087.1:0-5854 GCA_035528775.1 Planctomycetota bacterium
CCGGGGCTGAACAAAGCGACGAGTTGCCATAGATTCCATTGTAAATAGCGTTGTAGTGCTAAGTCGTGTTGCACCATTTGGACATGAAGTCCTGTGAGGTCAACGTTCATGACGTGATGATGAGCCAATTTGCCCCATTCACTGTGCGAAGGCTGAAATTGCACGCCCGGCTCCGTTTCGTCCGATTATGATGGTTGCATCGTAGAAAGTGACGAAATACATGTTACTCACCCGGGAATTCGCCTTGATAGTCATCCCGGCTGATGATAAAATATGCATGTATCCCAACGAGAAAGGCACCATTGAAGAAGGTCCCCATCATCATCAATCCGATATCCGGGCACGGTATCGGCATGAAGCTCTTGCCGCGGATCGAGGCGGGTCTTCGGGAGCTTGGTTTCGAGCCGGAGGTACACGTCACGCGCCATCAGGGCGATGGTCGCCAGGCCGCGGCGGACGCGCCCGACGACTGCCCCTATGTCGTCTGCCTGGGAGGCGATGGCACGCTCAATGAAGTCCTCAACGGCGTTGTCCCCCGCCCGATCCCCATCGCCATCTTTCCCACCGGCACCGGCAATGTCTTCTGCAAGGAGATCGGCCTCCGCTGCGACGTCGACTGCTTCCTTTCGCTGTTCAAGGACGGCATAGTCCGGTCGTTCGACGTAGGCCGGGCCGACGGCCGCACGTTCATCTCGGTGTCGGGGGCCGGCTTCAACGCAGAGGTCGTCCGCCGAATGCGCCGCACCCACCGCGGCAACATGCGCATGTACGAATACGTCATCCCCATGTTCCACACCTACTTCACCTATCCCTTCCCCACGATCAAGATCGAGGTGGATGGCGAGGTGGTGATGGAAGACTCGTTCCTGGTGGAGGTGGGCAACACCGCCAGCTACGGCGGGCCGATGCAGTTCACCATCCACGCCCAGCCCGACGACGGCTACCTGGACGTGTGTGCGTTCCGCAAGACCGCGCACATCAAGATCTTCAAGCACCTGCTCGGCACCATCCTGCGGCTGCACCTGCGCTACAGCGACGTCGCCTACTTCCGCGGCAAGACCATCAAGCTCAGCTCCAGCGAAACCGTTCCCACGCACGTCGACGGCGACGAGAACGGCAGCCTCCCCACGGTCTACACGGTCATGCCGCTCGCCGCGAAAGTACTCGTGCCGCGGCCGAAGACGTGACGGCGGCCGCAATCTTCATCATTCTGCCATTTCATCATTCCGCCATTTCATCATTCCGCCACTTCATCATTCTGTCTTCGTCCCTTCGTTCTCCCGTCGGAGAGCAGACAGAACAATGGACGACAGAACGATCGCGTCCGCGGATTTCCGCTTGAAATTCCCCGCCGCGCATGTGATGATAGCTTGCACGTCTTTCGTTTCACATGAGCGTGGAACAGGGGAACACTCATCATGATCTTTCAGCATAGCGCCGTCACATCCGTTGCTCCGTGGCAGGCCGAGGAAACCGCCGCCCGCATGCCCGCCGACATTCACCCCGCGTTCCTCGGAAGCGGCAACGTGGCCTTCGGCCTGGACGCCACCGGCATGCAGGGGCTCGACGCCCGTGTGATGGAGCAGCCCGAGGTTGTCAGCATGTGGCACATGACCACGCATCTCAGCGACGACCTGATGATCCGTCACGCCGCCACGCTCTCGAAGCATTACCGTATCGAGCACGACACGTTCGCACGCGACGTGCGGGTGCCGTGGGGCTCCGGCTGGGGCCTGCTGCCCGCGGGGTTCTTCGACTACGCGCTGACGATTGACCGCGAGCGCTACGAGCCGGCCGACCTGCTGCGCGCGGCCGCAAACTGGAGGCGCACCTTCAACCCCCTGACCGGTACATGCACCACCGCGTTCGACGTGGCCGGCACGAGGATCACGTGGGAAGCCGCCATCGCACCCGGCAGCGAGCTGGCCTGCTTTCCGCTGACCGTCGCGAGCCTCGATGGAAAGACGCACGACGTGGACGTGGAGGTTCGCGTGCACTGCCGCACCCGGCGAGGGGAGGCGATCGCCACCGGCGCCCTCGTTCACACCGAGGCCGAGGGCAATACCTGCGTGCAGTGGGCCGCCACCGACTCCTCCTCGGCGGCGCCGCTGAAAGCACCCTACTGGCTGAGCTGGGGCATCGGCATGGACCAGCCGACGCGGCACACCTGGGATGGCACCACGCTCTCATCCCGCGCCCGCGCCACCGTCGATGCCGATGCGAGCGCACACATCGCCGTGGCCCTCTTCTTCGGCTGCTCGCAAGCGGGAGCCGGCACGCATCAGGACGCCGAGCTCGCCCTGCACGACTACCGGCACGACCCCCGGGCCGCCTTGAACCGGGCACAGGAGGGCTGGCGGCAGTACTTCGCCGACGCCGCTACCTTCTCCGCGGGCCACCCGCAGATGGAATTCGTCTACCACACGAACCAGTACCTGATGGCCGCCGGAGCCGACTGGGCACACGGCATCCCCTGCAACTACCTGTGGAACCAGAACTTCCAGGGATCCACCTTCTGGGATTCCTACTTCATGGTGGAGGGCATGCTGCGCGCCGGCCACGTCGACCGGGTGCGGCCGTTCATCCGATGGCTCGCGGAAACCGCCATGCAGGAGGGGCGGCCGTTCTACTGGATTCACTACTACGATGGCGAGCCGTGGGCCGACGACGTGGCCTACCAGGTGATGGCCGCACACGCCGGCAGCGCCATTCTCTACTACGAATACACCCGCGATCAGGAGGCGTTGCGGAAGTGGGTCTATCCCATCGCCAAACGCGTCGCCCTGTACACGCGCGAGCGTCTCATCGGCCAGTTCGACGGCCTCTGGCGATTCAAGGTGATAATGTCCGGCGATGTGACCGGCGACGACAAGCCCGGCACCAGGGAGACCGGCGTGCTCGCATGGCTGGTGGTGGCGATGGCCAAGGCGGTGGAATACGGCCGCCGGCTGGGCGAAGATGCCGCCGTCCTCGCCCCACTCGCCGAGGTGGTCGAATCCACGCGGCAGCATCCCTACGACTGGTCGACGCCGGTGATGTGGTGGAGCTGGCTGCCCTACATCACGAATGCCGATCCCTTCTACGACCGCGAAGCCTGGAAGCGCGGGATCGCCGATGCCCTGCTCGGCGCCGGCGTGCGCCACATGCGGTACAACGACATCGGCCAGCCGTGGGGCGCATTCTCGGCCGCTACGTCCTGCCTGATCAACGGCCTGCCCAACGCCGCCCTCAGCTACCTCGAAAACGGCCTGCACAAGGTGTACGGCCTGGGCGCCTTCTGCGAGTTCCGCTACGACAAGAACGAGAACGCCGGCATCGCCCCGCTGCCCACCGCATCCGGCGCGTACCTGTCGGCCATTGGCGCCATCTTCGCGCACGGCACGATCTGGGACGACGGCATCCGCGTGCTCGACAGCCTGCCCTCCACGTGGATGAGCCGGCCCGTCCGCTTCGCCAATATCCGCACACCGAACGGCGCGACCATCTCCGGCGAATCCGCCCCGGATCGCGTCTGCGTCACCGTGCAGACCGACCGGACGCGCACGGTCACGCTGGGGGTGCCGGTGCGGCTGTGGGGCGTGCCGCTGACGCTCACCGTGAACGGCGCGTCCGTTTCGCCGGCCATCTCGCCCGATGGGCGATCCGTTGAATTCCGTGTGAACGCCGGGCGCCATGAAATCCAGTTGGTGGAAGATGCGCAGACAGCGTACGCCGCCGTGCTGTTTGAGCCGAAGTATCGTGCGAATTACTTCCAGGAGATCCTCGCCGGCGCGGGCGTCCACGCGCGGCTGGTGCGCGATCCGCGCCTCCTGCCGGCCCATCTGGCCGCGGCGCGGATGCTGCTCCTGCCGTCCAGCATGATCCAGCACCCGTCGTACCTGGCAGAGGCGGTGGAGCGGTTCGTCCATGCCGGCGGATGCGTGGTCGGCCTGCATCACGCGGGGTGCAGCGAAGTAAACCCGCGCCTGGCGGAGCTGTTCGGCGTGCGCGCCGCCACCGAAGACCGATTCAAGAAGACCTTCACGCCCTGCACGGTGCGCGTCGGTGCCGCCCATCATCTGACCGCCGGGCTGCCCGCGGCATTCGAGCTGTTGATGGCCGACCGGCTGACGACCCCGCAGCTCGCGGATGACATGACGGTCCTCTGCACCCGCGCGGACACCGGCGACGCCGTGGCGACGCTGCGGCCGGTTGGCCAGCGCGGCGGCCTGGCAATCTGGCTCGCACCCGGGCAGGAAGCCGCCGGCGCACCGAAGACGCCCTACTCGCGCTACGATGCCATCGATATCCTGGGACGGCGCGCCGACGAGATGTTCTCCTACCCGTACCTGGAGGAGCCGGCGTTCCGCGAGCTGCTCGTGCGAGCCGTGCGAATGGGATTGCAGCCCGGAAATACCGATAGGAGGTCGTAGGGGCGAACCATCGTGTTCGCCCTTGGCGATTGCGGTACCCGGTCATTGGGCGAGGGCGAACACAAGGTTCGCCCCTACGGCCGCACCATTCTGGTGCGGCGGGCGGAGGGTGCGGAAGGGTTCACGCGAGGCCTTCAGGCCTCGCACAGGCAACTTGCTCCACAAGGCTCGAATGCCTATCGCTACTCTTGGGTGCAGGACCGCTCTTGAAAGGAAGCCCCGAATCGCTATGATGGATAATCGAGTGCATCCGGAGACACCCTTCAACACATTGCGGGAGATTCAATCCAATGCCGACTGCCAATGACAGGGACATCATCCGTCGCCTGGCCGCCGAAACGGTGGAGATCGCCGCGCTGCCCGTTCAGGAGCGGAAACGCAGCCTCTGGCGCAAACTCAACGCCAAACAGCCCGAGCGCCCCATGGTCATGATCGACCAGGTGTGCTGGAACGAGATGAACGTCGACGACGAGCTCACCCTTCAATGCGAAGACCCCGAATGCCGGGGCTACGAGGGCCACCTGAGAAGGACCCTCTACCAGTGGCGCCACTTCCCCGTGGACATGGTCGTCGAGCCGGTCATCCGCGTTCACAAGGCCGTGAGCAACTCCGGCTTCGGCATCGTCACGAAGGAAACCATCGCCGTTAGCGACCCCACCAGCGCCGTCGTCGGTCACGCCTTCGTCAACCAGTTCCAGACCGACGCCGACCTCGACAAGATCAAGACGCCGGTCATCCAGCACGACGCGGCCGAGACCGCCCGCAGGCTCGACGTGGCACGCGACCTCTTCGACGGCACGCTGACCGTTCTCGAGCAGGGAGTCGACCCGTACCTGTCAGTGTGGGACCCGGTCAGCACGTGGATGAGCGTTGAAGGTGTGCTTTATGCGCTCGTCGACCGTCCGGAATTCATGCGCGAGCTCGCCCGCCGCATCGTCAGCGGCTACATGAGCATGCTCGACCAGCTCGAACAGCAGGGGCTGCTGTGCCATCACCAGCCGCTCATTCACTGCACCGGGGCGTACACCGACGAGCTGCCCGCACCGGGCTTCGACCCCAGTTGCCCCCGCACGAAGGACATCTGGATGTTTGGCCTCGCACAGATGTTCTCGACCGTCTCCCCGGCGACCTTCGAGGAATTCGAGATCGACATGTGCATGTCGATCTTCAAGCGATTCGGCCTCGTCTATTACGGCTGCTGCGATCCCCTTCACCTCAAGATGAAGCAGGTCCGCAAGATCCCCAACGTCCGGAAAATCTCCATGAGCCCGTGGGTGGACGAAGATATCGGCGCGGCCGACATCGAGGGCGACTACGTCTATTCCCGCAAGCCCACCCCGGCCATGCTGGCGTGGTTCGACTTCAACGAGAAGGAAGTGCGGAACCACCTGCAGGCGACGGTCGACGTGTGCGCCCGCCACGGCTGCCCGCTGGAGCTGATC
>DATKYA010000088.1:0-7994 GCA_035528775.1 Planctomycetota bacterium
CGGCACGCCCAGCAGCCGCGCCGCCTCGAGCGTCACGTAGTGGTGCGACGTGCCGTGGAAGCCGTACTTCCGGATGCCGTTCTCGAAGTGCTTGAAGTGCAGGCCGTAGATGCGGGCCTTGTCGGGGATCGTCGTGTGGAAGGCAGTGTCGAACACCGCCACCTGGGGCACGTCGGGAAACAACTGCTGCGCGATGGTGATTCCCTGCAGGTTCACCGGGTTGTGAAGCGGCGCGAACGGCTCGTACTTGCGGATGATCGCGATCACCTGGTCGTCGATCAGCGACGGCCGGGAGATGTCGGTGCCGCCGTGAACCACGCGATGGCCGATGGCGCTGATCTCGCCGCGGTCGCTGATCACGCCGCAATACTGCTTGTCGGTCAGCAGCCGCTCGAGGAACAGCATCCCGTCTTCGTGCGAGGGGATCGGGCGGTCGACCGTCTTCTTGCCGTCGCCGGACTCGTAGACGACCCGCGAATCGGTGTGCCCGATCTTCTCGAGCAGGCCCGACGCCAGCCGCGCGAACTGATCGCCGTCCGGCTGATACAGCGCGAACTTGATCGACGACGATCCCAGGTTCAGCACGAGAATCTTCGTGGTGTTGGTTTCTGTGGTGCTCATGTGATGTGGATGCGTCTGCCTCAGCTCCCTGTTCCCTGCCCGAAGGCTGCGATTCTCACACACGCTCGAGAACGCATCCTCGGGGCGGCTCGACTCATTTCACGAAATGGTCGCTCACGGTGCCGTATCGGCCTTGCTTCTCGAACATCTGCGCTCGCACGGAGCACGCCGCGATCACGGCCTCGATGTTGGCGGCGGTATCGCCGCGCGACAGGTCCATCACCGGCAGCCGCAGCCCCTGCGTCACAAACATCGACCGCCCGCCCACGATCAGCTCCTGCAGGAGCTTGTAGACGGGGTTCGACAGGTTGAGGCTGCTGCCGATGAGCAGGTCGGCCGGCCGGTCGGTGAACGGTGCCCCCTTGATCACGGCCACGCCCGGCCGCAGGGCCGCATCGCCCTGGGCAAGGTAGATCGGCCACGGGTGCCCGCCGCTCTTGTACATCTCGAGCGCTCCCTTGATCTTCGGCATCTCGGGATCCTTCTGAAGATGCATCGAGCTCGGCTCGCCGGTCACGTACGACAGCACGGCGATCCGCGGGTCGCGCCCGGCGAGGTCGCGGAACGTCTCCGCACTCGTCACGATGATCTTGTACAGCTCTTCGGCGTTCGGATTCTCGTGAACCACCATGTCGCCGCAGGCGATCAGCTCGAACACCGGGTAGCCCTCGGGCGGCTCGCGGAAGAACAGCCCTGAGCTGATCCTGCCTTCTTCTTCGCCGATGATGGCGTTGGCGAATTTCATCACATCGCCCGACTTCGCGTACCGGCCGGCGACCATCCCGTGTGCATAGCCGGCCCGCACCATCATCACGCCGAAGGCGATGGGATTTGCGAGCGCCCGCAGGCCGATCGCCTTGTCGCGCCCGCGCATCGCCGCGTAGGCCTCGGCAAGCTCGTCCATCTTGCCCGAGTCCTTGATCGACTGCTCGGTCAGCCGGACCACGCGAGCCGTGCCGTCCGCCGTCGCGCGGTCCGCCGCCTCCTTCATCACGCCGTCCCTGTCCTGGCCGTACTCCGGCAGCACGATGATCTTGGGGTCCTGCTTCGCCCGCTGCTTCAATGATTCAACGAACGCCATGCTATCTGCCCTTCTATTCAAACGATGAACGATGAAAGGAATCAGTTTGCCAGTTGGCCAGTTGGCCAGTTGGCCAGTTGGCCACTAATTTGTCGGTAATCTTCCCCTCTCTTCATCCCTTCATCCCTTCCCCTCTTCTTCGTGCCTTCGTGCCTTCGTGTCAAAACCACCCGCTATCACGCCTATGCCTGCGCTTTCGGTTTCTGCGTCGCCTTCCACATCTCGCGTGTTTCGGCGCGGAACTGCTCGGCCAGGTGGTCCATCATCGCCTTGTATTCGGGCGTCAGCGGCACGCCCCGCCTGCTCATCACCGTCTCCGCCGTCTTGAGAGCAGCGCGGTTGATGATGATCCGCCCGTTGTCGTAGATCGCGAAGTGCGGCAGATACTTGTCCTCCGTCACCTGGTTCATCAGGATGTTCGACATGATCCCGGCCACGGAGCCGGTGTTGAAGAACGCCCCGAGGGCCGTCTTCGTGTGGTCGCCGAAGTAGCAGCCGACGGTCTTGTTCTGGCGGCTGTTGATCCGACGGCCCCTGCTCAGCTCCACTTCCACGTTGCTGTAGTCGTTCTTGAGGTCGCTGTTGGTCGAGCCAGCTCCCCAGTTCACCCATTCGCCGATCACGGCGTGACCCATGAAGCCGTAGTGCTGCTTGTTGCTGTAGCCGATGATGATCGATTCCTCGATCTCGCCGCCGATTCGGCAGGCCGGCCCGAAGCTGCTGCCCTCGCGGACGGTCGCCTGCTTGATCTGGTTGGCCCGGCCGATGACCGCCGGCCCGCAGATTTGCGAGCCGGCCTGGATGATCGTCTTCTCGCCGGGCGAGTCTTCCATGATGATCGCCCCGCCGCGTGCGTCCAGCAGCACGGAGCTTTGCACTTCAACGTTCTCGCCGATGTAGACGCTTCCGCCCCGCAGGTCGAGCTGCGCGCCCGGGAAGACGTCCGCCTTCTCCGAGATGAACGAACCTTCGCGGCTGCCGCGGATGATCACGCCCTCGGGGGTGAACGTGTTTCGCTTGTTGCGCTCCTTGAACTCGGCCTCGATCGCCTTGCAGCTCAGGATGATCAGGCTCCAGGGGAACGCGGCCGCGGTGATGCCGGCTGCCTCCTTCACGGGCACGCCCGCCGCATCGGGGTCCTTCAGGACGTTCTCGAACGCCCCGATCCGGCCGATCGCCGCCGCGTCGAGCCGCGCGTAAACCACCCGCCGGCGCTCCATCGGCTTGCCGTTCTCGTCGAACGCTTCCTTCACCACGGCGATCTCGTTCGGGCCGTCGAGCGGCGGCATGGTCGACAGACTGGCGATTACCGCGCCGTCCACAAACAGTCCCCCGCCCGCGAACGCCGCCGGATCGTTCACCGTCGCGCCGCGAGCGAAGATCTCCTTGAAGTAGACCACCTGCGGCACCGTTCCCGCCAGGTACGGCCGCGTGATCAAGTGCACCTTCGCACTCCCGTATTGCCCGCGGCCCGCGATCTTCTCCGCCAGCGTCGACGTCCCCACGCGAAGCCCGCACACCGGCCGCGTCAGCGTCAGCGGCCCGAAATCCTCCGCAAACTGTTCGTAGATCACGAGATTGTTCGACATCGCCAGATCCAATCCCTATGCCAGATTTGGTTGCATGAAACGACGAAAATTCGGCCGCCCCTGCGGTCGGAAAACCCGACCCGCTGCCGGTCGGCGGCACGACAGATTCCAAGCCATCCGCTGCAAAACGGGGATCATGTGTAGAAATGGATATTCTAAGCTTCCGGTCGTTCTTTTCAAGAGGAAAAGTCCCTCTTGCCGAAAAGTTCCTCTTGCATCCTCCCTCCGAAACTGGTATAACTCACCCCGTGTCGGCAATCGGCCCCATTCTGCTAATGGAGGTGCACAATGGATCATTCCGAGCGTCATGCCTGGATCCGGCGGCGTGGCCTGACCCGCATCACGTGGCTTACCGTGGGTTTTCTCGTGTTCGTGGTTCTCCAAATGGCGGTGGCACGCCATCTGCGTGATCTGCATTGGGGGTGGACGCTCGCGAGTTACGTTGCCGCTCTGGTGTTCGTCGGCGGGGGAGGAATCCTGTACGACTACTTCAGTACGCGCAAACGCGAGTCATGAATGCCTGCGCGCCCTACCGGGCGTAAGGCCGCGAAAACGGACCGACAAGTAAATGACGGAGTACTTGGGTTTCGGGAAAACTAGTTGCCTGTCCCCGGTTTTCCGTCCCGGTTTTCCTGTCCCCGGTTTTCCGGTTTTCCGAGGAAATGAAGGAGTAGTGGCGCTTCGGGAAAACTAGTTGCCTGTCCCCGGTTTTCCGGTTTTGCCCCCGGTTTTCCCCGGTTTTCCCGGTTTTCGGTTTTCCGGTTTTCCCCTGCGATTTTCAAACGGATTCGCGGGGCCGATTCGCGGGGCCGAACGGCGTGTCGCCGGGGAAGCAACGCTGTCTCGATGAGCTATGCCATTCTCCAGCTCTTCGCCGGAAGCACGCCGATGCCGGGAACGTCGGCTTGGCCGGAGCCGAGGTTCGCGACGACGCGCGTCCCGTCCGCGAAGGTGGTGCGCTGCACGAAGCGGTCGTCCGACAGGAACTCGAAGCCGAGCATCTCGAGCTTGCCGATCCGCTTGTGCAGCCTGGCCACGGGGAGGGCGCAGGCCAGGGCCTCCTGAACGTGCGGGTCCATGATGAGCATCCGGAAGCCGAAGGTGTCGCCGCAGGGCTGGTCCTTCCAGCCGTATTGGTAGCCGAAGGGGAAGACGTTGGGCGGGAGGCCGTAGAGGGCATCCTGCGCGGCCTTCAGGTGCGGCACGCCGGACGTGGCCAGGCCCAACGCGCTGGCGCCCGTGTGGGCAGTGTTCGGGTTCCAGCACGGGTTCTCGTTGTAGCTGTGCATCTCCCACCAGTCCTGGATGCAGCAGTCGTGGTAGACGAGCATGCTCAGCGGCACCGGCATGGCCCGGGGGCTGCTTTCCTGGAACAGCGGGATCATCTTGGTGGAGCCGATGTCGTAGGCGGCGGTGCAGGCGTCGTTGAAGCCTTCGCTCGACACCACGCGGTTCCCAACGGTCTCCGCGCTCAGCAACCGGCGCACCTCGTCGACTTCGGCGCGGGAGGGCAGCGGACGGTTGCCGTGGAGCGCATGGTCCCGGCGGAAGCACGGACCCGGCAGCAAGGTCGCATTCACGTCGAAGTGCAGCCAGTCCACGCCGCGCATGTCGCCGGCGAGGCGGCGCCGGATGAACTCGATCTGGTACGGGGTGCAGACGTGCTGCCAGCGCTGGTTGTCCATTGCCCAGCCGCCGGACAGGCCGCCTTCCCGCGTGTGGCGGAAGATCGCGTGCATTGCGTCGGACCCGTCGTCGATGCCTTCGATCGTCCAGGCCCAGGGGGCGGGATGCACGCCGCCGATCGCCTTCAACTGCTCGATGGTGGCGTCGTCCAGCCAGATGGGCCGCCGGCCGCCTGCCATGGTAAACTGCTGCGTGTAGTGGGCGAAGCGCACAGGGTACATGAAGATGGACTCGAAGCCGAAATCGCGCAGTGCCCGAGTGTTTGCCACGTAGTCGGTCTCGGGATCATGCACGTAGCCGATGAAAACCATGACCGCGCCAAACAGGTCTTCGAGCATCGGCTTGGCGGCGATTTTCGTTTCCCAGGGCACCCATTGCCCTCGGGCTTGCGCCCAGCGCCGGTAGCGTTTGGTAACCGCCGTGACGCCGGGATCGCACGGGCAGATGCGGACGGTCATGGGACGCCAGCCTTCGACCGCACCCGGTGCGGCGAGGAAATACGCGTATGGTGCGGTTGCATCGTCGCCGTAGACCAGCCGCCAGTCGACCAGCTCGTCCGGCGTCACCAGCAGGCCGGCGCGGCTATTCAGATACGCGGCCATGCCCATCGACATTCCCGTGTGGCCGCCCCGCCCGGCGACGTTCTCCCAGGTTTCGCCGGTGTGGCGGAGCAATGCCCCCTGGTATTGCGGGACGAGCACTTCGCTTGCGAGGCCGGCGGCCTGGAAGCGTCCCGGCAGCGCCAGCAGACCCGCGTCAACGTCGGTGCCGCGGCATTCCACGGTGAGTGCCACGTGATCCGCCTCCAAGGCCCACCGGCACACGATCTGCCCGCCGTCGATCCCGTGCACGGATTCGATGGTGTTTCCGTTTATCGTGTGGACTACGCCACCCGGCAGAGGATACTTACGCGCTTGCGCCCCGCCGTGGCGCGATGTGATCTGCCGAGCCGTGGCGTCGACCGTCCAGACGCAATTACGCCGCTTGTCCGCGATGGCCATGCCCAAGCCATCGTCCGACAATTCGATTCTCAATCCGGCATTCTCGCCTGTAGCCATGAAAACTCCTTGGCTCGTGCCTGCATCTGATCATCTATGGAAGCACCGTGCTCGGGGTGGGCTACGGGAGGCCGGTTTCCGCAAGCCGAAAACACTACTGCACAGCCCGGGGGCGTCACCTTCAGTTGCACCGTTGGCAGGGAATTACGTGAACCTGGCTGGCAGGTCACCGTTACGCCCGCCTATTCCACCAGTGCCTCGCCCCATTCCTGCGGCTCGAGCCGGCTCTCGTTGGGAATATCGTCGAGCACGTTCGCGGAGAAGCTGTTGTTGCTCCAGTAGCTGCGGGCCATGGCCTTGGTGCCGCCCGCGTTGCCGAAGATGTAGCCGACGTCCATCTTCACCTTGGTGCCGGGCCTGGGCTGCCAGCCGATCAGGTCGAGCGGGATGGCGGCAACCGCGACGAATGCCTGCACACCGGGCTTGCGGCGGTAGTCGAGCGTGATCCTGTCGGTGGCCTCGATCACGTCGAACGGCTCGCCGCCGGTGGGCGACTTGAACATGAACGGTTGGCCGTCGAAGCCCTTCACCTTCGGCCGGTAGACGATAGCCAGCGTATCGCCGGCAGGACGGCGCGATACCAGAATGCGCACGTCGCCTGGGGCGGGTGTTTTGCGGTCGGCCGGAGCGGCCGGATCGGCCGCGAGCTGGATGTCGAGCAGGTTGCCGCTCTTGAAGGCGAGCCGCGGGTCCGGGCCGGCGTTGACCAGTTCGTTCGGCGTGGTGACGTCGTACATGACGTAGAGGTTCCTGTCGTCGTACGCGGCGCGAGCTTCGAAGGCCTGGCCTTCGCCCGACACCTTCTTGACGGGCTGGGCCGTATCGAGCGCCTTGCGGCCG
Source organism: Planctomycetota bacterium (assembly GCA_035528775.1). Classification (GTDB taxonomy): domain Bacteria; phylum Planctomycetota; class PUPC01; order JABMSA01; family JABMSA01; genus DATKYA01. The sequence goes on from DATKYA010000088.1 coordinate 6,876, forward strand.
CGCACGATGATGAGGCGCTGCCCCTTGGCCGCCTTCGCCTGGTAGTCGGCGATCGCCTGTGCCACGGCCTGGGCCTGCTCGGGCGTGATCGTGTAGCTGCCGCCGGGCAGGCGCTTGATGGTGTCGAGCCCGAGCACTTCCTGGATGCGGCCGTCCTGGTCGCCGCCGAGCGCGAAGTAGCGGTTCATCCCGGCGGGTTTGACGAGCTGCCCGTTGCCGTTTTCGGAGCTGATGATGTCGGGGCCGGTGGTGCCGCCGAGGCGGGGATCGCGGAAGAGCTTGGCAACGTAGATGCCGTCGCGCGTATAGACGTGGAAGCAGCCCCAGTAGCTGTTGACTCCGGTGAGGTCGCCGGCCACGCCGAGCGGGCAGGTAGGCCCCCAGAGCTTGCCGGGCCGCTGCGGCGGGAAGCCAAGCGCCTTCGGCCACACGATGGCGCCCCGGTAGCCCCACTGCATCGCGCCATCGCGCGACCAGCGGGCATAGCCGATAAAGTCGCCCGGCGGAACGCCGGGCCGCAGCGTGTAGAACGAGCCGTCCTGCGGATCCACGTACGTCGGCCCGACGGCCAGCGGCTCGGGCTTCGTGAAGTCGTACACCGGGCGGCCGTCCTGCTCGATGCGGATCGGCCGATACACGCAACCCTTGGCATCGGTGCCCTTGAGCGCGTTCGGCACGTTTGCGTGGTAGATGTTCAGGTCGGCATCCACCCAAGAGAACCCGCGGAACCAGCCCGGGCCGATGGCCGCGGAGATCTCGCCCTTCTGCATGATCTGGTCGTCGTTCCGATCCACCCACGCGTATGTGCCGTCGGGGTATTCCCTCGGATCGGCCATGATGGGGAAGCGGCTTCCCGTCCAGGCGAACATGAACACGGGCTTGAAGTAGTCGTCGTCGGTGCGCATGTAAAACACGCCGCCGCGTGCGTGCTCGTCGGCCCAGGCGTATTGCCTGCCGTTCCGGGCGGTGATCACGCGAACGCCGCCGAAGTGCGTGGCGGCGGTGCCGGGCGAGTTCTCGTTCTTCGCCCGCCAGAACGTGGCCTTCGGCTCCCACGTCTTCTTGTCGAGGTCGACCTTCCAGATGGTCAGGTCGCAGTAGACTTCGTCGGGGCGCTCC
>DATKYA010000089.1:0-4480 GCA_035528775.1 Planctomycetota bacterium
AATCGCGACGGATGCGCCTCGAGGATCAGCCCAAACCGCATCCGTGACAGCGCGTACGTGACGAACAGCTCCCGCTTCGCCCGCGTGATCGCCACATAGGCCAGCCGCCGCTCCTCCTCCACGCCGTTCTCGGACTGCATCGAAATCTCGTGCGGGAACAGCCCTTCCTCCACGCCGGTGATGAACACGGCCGGGAACTCCAGGCCCTTCGCCGCGTGCACGGTCATCAGCACCACGCGGTCGTCGCCATCCTGATATTCATCGATTTGGCTGACGAGTGCCACTTCCTCCAGCCAGCCCTGCAGTGAACTTTCGGGAGTGCGCTCGTCGTAGCGGCCGGCGGCGGTCACGAGCTCGCCCAGGTTCTCCTCGCGGTCGACCTTCGCCTCGTCCTTCGAGCCTCGCACCCAATCGAGATACCCGCTGCGCTTCATCGCCTGGTCCACGATCTTGCTCACCGGCCCCTGCGTCTGCGCAAGCTGCTCCATCAGCGCTCGGAACTTGTCGACGGCCCTGGCCGCGCGGTCGGGCAGTTCCGGAATTTCGGCGGCGTGGCGCACCGCCTCCACCAGCGGCACCTGCTGCTCGCGGGCCCACGCATCCAGCACCGACAGCGTCTGGCTGCCGATCCCGCGCGGCGGCACATTGATGATCCGCTGCACTGCGAGATCGTCACGGACGTTCACCAGCAACCGCAGGTACGACAGGATGTCCTTGATCTCCTTGCGGTTGTAGAACTCCACGGTGCCCACGATTGTGTAGGGGATGCCGAGCAGGCGGAAGACGTTTTCGAGGGTGCGCGACTGGAAGTTTGTGCGGTAGAAGATCGCCATGTCGCCGTAGGGCATGCCCGCGTGATGCAGCGCCCGCACCTGCCCGGCCACGGCTTCGCCCTCGGCTTCCTCGTCGGGGCAGGCGATCAGTCGAACCCTGCTGCCGCCCTTCTGCTGGGTGAACAGTGCCCGCGGGATGCGCTCCGTGTTGTTCACGATCACGTTGTCCGCCGCCTTCAGGATGTATTCGGTGGAGCGGAAGTTTTCCTCCAGCTTCACCACCTTGGCGTCGGGGTATTCCTGAACGAAGTCGAGGATGTTGCGGATGTCGGCGCCGCGCCAGCCGTAGATCGACTGGTCGGGATCGCCGGTGGCGCAGATGTTGCGGTGCTGGGCGGCAAGCTCGCGAGCGATCAGGTACTGCGCGTGGTTGGTGTCCTGGTACTCGTCGATCAAGACGTACCGGAATCGCTGGTGCCAGTAGTCGCGGAAGGGCGTCTCCTGCGAGAGCAGGCGGGCCACCTTGAACAGGAGGTCGTCGAAGTCGAGCGCCTCGCGTTCGTGCAGCACCTCCTGGTAGCGGCGATAGACGCGTGCGACGGTCTTCTCGAAGAACGTGCCGGCGCGCGATTCATAGGTGTCGACGTCCACCAACTCGTTCTTGGCGCCGCTGATGGCGTTTGCCATGGTGTCGGCCGGCCAGTTGTCCGTGGGGATCTCCAGGTCCTTCATGCAGCTCTTGATCGTTCGCAGGGAATCGGCGGCGTCGTAGATCGTGAAGTTGCGGCTGTAGCCGATGGCGTCGGGAAATTGTCGCAGCATGCGGGCGCACATCGAGTGGAAGGTTGACACCCACACGCCATGGGTGCCGGCGAGCTGCTGCACGCGTTCGCGCATCTCCTGTGCGGCCTTGTTGGTGAAGGTGATCGCGATGATGCGGTATGGCGGCACGCCGCGCTGCACCAGGTATGCCACGCGCCGCGTGATCACGCGTGTCTTGCCGCTGCCTGCTCCCGCCACCACCAGCAGCGGGCCATCGATATGGGTAATCGCCTCGATTTGCTGAGGCGTGCAATCGTCCAGTATTCCCATCAGTTGATCCTTCGTTGGCGTCTTGTTCGGGCTTACATTATATGATAACAGATGCGCGGCGAAGGATCAAGGATGATGGAGCATCGACCCATTACGGGCGTGGAGAAGCCGGACGCCGGCTGATTCATCAGGTGCGCTTGCCGTCGATGCTGATCGCATCGCCATCGTTGCGAAGTATGGCGACGGGGCAGCCGCACGGAGTGACGGAGCCGTCGGGGTCCACGATGATGCCGCCGCCTGACGGGATGCCGTAGCCGATGCTGCCCTTCGGGGAAAGGGCAAGGAGCGCCCGGAGTTCCGTCCAGCCGGAGCGCTCATCGTGAGTGTCGCAGAGGATCGGGGCAAACCCGAGGCAGGGGAACATTTCGGCGGAGGCATCGTCGGGGTCGCGCCAGCGGACCCACGCCCGGGCGAGCATGATGCTTCCGGCGGATATGCCCAGGAACGGCATGCCGGTGTGGAAATGATCGGTGAGCACCTGGACGGCGCCGCACGCCTCGAGTGTCTGCATGCCTTCCTCGACGTCGCCGCCGCTGACGAAAATCGCGTCGGCCCGCTCAAGTGTGCCGGCACCGCGGGCGCCGACGCGGCGGCGGCCGACGAGCGGAACCATCTCGACGGCTCCGGCTCCCGATTCGACGAGAACGTTCCTGATGCTGGAGAAGAAATCCCTGTCGTCACCGCTTGCCGCGCCGACGTATGCGATGCGCGGCGAGGGGACTCCCAGGCTCGCGATCATCATGGCCGGCAGCGGATTGGAGCCGTCGCGCGATCGATGGCCGCCCGCCAGCAGAAAAAGCCGTCCCCGGGATTTCGAGTGATCGGGAATCATTCGGTTTGGTCGCTGTCTTCCGAGGTTCTGGATATCGGGGCCGATGGCGGCGAATAACGCCGATCCCAGAAACTCCGCGGATTCACCGGGATCAGCGGCTTGGCGAGCCGGTACTTGCCCGGCGGATCGGGTGCGATGGCGTCGACCCGTTCGAGCCGGACCAGGGCGTCGTTTCCGTAGATGGCTGCGACGGCCGGACACAGACGGGAGGCGTTGTGCCCATCGTTGGCATCGTGCGGAACGTATCGGACGACATACTCCCGCTGCGCCACCTGCGAAAGCTGATACGCGTCGATCCCGGGCACGCAGGAGATGCGGCGGTCGACCTCGGCCTGCGTGACGGCGCGGCCGTCTGGCGTGATGGTGATGTTTATCGCGCGTCCTTCGATGGCCGCGAGGGTAAGCCCGTCCCGCCGGCCGCAGGGGCACGGGTCGCTCGCGAGGCGGACAACGTCGCCGATGTCGAATCGCAGCAGCGCGCGCCACGGATTGTGGAAGGTCGTGACCAGGATGGAGCCGATGGCCGGCCCGCCGTGGCGCCGGTCGAACGGAATGAAATCGACGTGGCAGTGGTCGGTGTTCTGGTGCAGCCTGCCGCACTCGCATTCCATGAACACGTAGCCCGCCTCGGTCGATCCGTAGGAGCTGGCGACGGGGGCGGCGAAGACCGCTCCGATCTGCCGGCGATGCAGAATCGACGGGTTCTCATAGGTCAGAACGATCAGCTCGGGCGAACGCACATGCAGCTTCTCCCTCGCGATGAACCGGCACAGACGGGCAAGGTAAGAGGGATTTGCCTCGAGGACGGCGGGGCGGAAATCGTTGATCTCCGCGACCATGCGCCGGATGTGCTCGTCGGTCCAGCCGCACGGGTCGACGCGTTCGTTGAGAAAGAGGAATCGCTCGAGGGTCCGCTGCTGCCGGATGAGGTAGCCGTCTTCGCAGGGAAAGCCAACGCACAGCGGGCTGGCGAGGATGGCCTCGGGATGCAGGCTGTGGCAGGCGCGCCTGGCATGTGCATTGAGCCGCCACGAGGCCTGTTCCGACGCGTTCCACCACGGCTGGAACCATACGTTGCTCACGCGGTCGCCGCCGGTGCCGCTGGTGTGGACGATTTCGACCTCGCCGCGTGCGATGGCGGCGTCGAGATCAAGCCCGGGCTTGACGAACCCGGCGGGGCCGTGCGCCCGCATGAAGGCCTTGTCGACAAGCGGAAGGGCGGCAAGCCTCGCCAGGGGATCATCGCCGCCCACGTCGAACGCGGCCCATTCCCTGTAGGCGGGTATCTCGCCGAGCGCGGCATCCATGGCATCCCGGCAGCACTGGCGATACTCGGGCGAGTACTCGGCGGTGCGGGCGGAACCCGCCGCCGCCGTTGCGCGATCGTTTGCCATGTCGGCTTTCAGCTCCGGGGAGAGGATGAAGGGAGGACAAAGAACGAGAACGAAGAAGGAAGAGGGAAGAGGGAACAAGGAACAGGGAGAGAAGACAGAAGGTTCATCGTTCATCGTTCATCGTTCATCGTTCATCATTCATCATTCATTGGCGTGCGCCCCTGCTATCCCTGCACCACGTCCATTGCGATCTCCGCCCATCGGCACAGCCTCTGCGGCTCGTATCGGACCGTGCTGATGTCCTTCAGGATCAGCTCCAGCGGGCAGCCGTGGCGGGCGCACACGTCGACCGTCGCCTGCAGGTGGTTCCGCACTTCCTTCTCGTTGAAGTCGAACCACGCCAGCATGGCCGGGGTGGGCTTGCGGGAATAGACGTAGTCGCCCTCGAT
>DATKYA010000090.1:0-2114 GCA_035528775.1 Planctomycetota bacterium
GAAGAACGCCCGCTTGATCGGATCGTTGATCGCCCAGTTCACGGGCAGCGTCTGGTAGCCGCTGAGCGTATCGAACGACGACTCGCGCGGCTGCACCGTCCAGTCCATCCGGTCGCGGTAGCCGCTGCCGTAGCCTTGGCAATAGAACCCCCACGACGCGTATTCCTCGACCGCCGCGTCCAGGTTTTCGGTGAAGATGCTATCTTCGTTGATGCAGATTGGCCGCGGCCGCTCGACGTATTCGGGGCTTTCCCGCAGGCGGTGGATCTTGGCGCGGAGCTCGCCGGGCATCAGCCCGTTGCCGTGCGGCATCGAGAAATCCTCGGCCGCCAGCCATTTGCCGGCCGCCAACTCGCTCCCGCCGCCCGAGCTTGATCCGGCCAGCAGCCGCCGCCCGTTCAGCGTGATCGACTTCACCGTCTCGATTAGCCGGGGGATGTTTTCGCGGCCGAACAGCGGCCTGTGCCACCACTCGCCCGCCTCGTTCGCGAGGTCCACCATGATGTTGCGGTAGCCGGTGCCCAGCAGCCAGTCCGTCACGCGCTCGGCGATGCTGACTATCACGCGGTCATCCGGGATTCGCTGCACGTGCTTCCAGTAGAAGTAGTTGACAATCACCACGATTCCGGCGGCATCGGCCGCCTTCAGCACGCGGAGCAGGCGGTCGAAGTATGGCTGCTTGAACGAGCCGTCGGGCCGGTAGGCGGAGTTGTCGTAACGGTCGTAGATGTCGGGCGTGTAGACGGAGCCGCCGCCCTGCAGGCCGACGGTCACCGCGAGCAGCCCGTACGACCGGTATTCGGCCAGGCGGTCGCAGAAGTCATCGGTGTTGCGATCGGGATCCCACCGGCCGGTGTCGGGATAGCGCCACCGTTCGCGCGTCTCGGGGCAGTCGTCGTCGAAGATCGCCTGGACCATCCGCGAGTTGAGCAGGAGGCCCTCGACGCGTTTGCCGCGCCACTCGACGCCTTCATACGTGGGCCGGCCGTTGATGAGGAAGCGCGTACCATCGATGGCGATGTCGTTGCCCATAATATCCTCTACAGGAAAGATGATGAAAGGCGGCACCGCATCCGGGACGCGAAGCTTTCATCATTCATGATCTGGGTTGTGCACTTGACTCCAGTAACCATAAGCTCTTGTGCTCCGCCCTTGTGGGAGGATTTCGAGCCTCAGCCCCATTTACGGGGCTTCCCCGCCGTCTTCGGCGGGTAGTAGCCCCGTCATTTATGGCGGGGGTGGCACCGGCCGATTGCCCGGTCGCCCCGCCGTAAACGACGGGGCTACTACCGGCGGCCAGGGACGCCGGCAAGCCCCCTGAAGGGGGCTGAAGACGAGGCTTCCGTCCTCAGGAATTGGGACACGGGCGCCAAACACCAAACACGACATGTAGCGGCTACTTGAGTGAAGGGCATAGCCCAGTTCATCATTCAAACAGCAGCACGCCCTTGATGTAGTCTTCGCCACGCTTGGCGGAGATCTCCATCGCATTCTGGACGTCGGAAACGGGGTGCTGATGGCTGATCAACTCGTCCTGACGAATGACTCCTGACTCCAGTAGGCGGATGGCCCGCTCGAAACTGCTCACTGAGCAGTCGGTGCCGATCATAGGGGAGCAGTTGAGCACGGTGACGCCCCGCATGTGCCAGAGGCCCAGGTCGATGGGCCGCGGAACGTGGTGCCAGGCGAAGATGCCGAGCCGGCCGCCGGTCCGCACGCACTCGCCGGCAAGGCGGATGGTTGGCTCGACGCCGGCGCACTCGACGACGAGGTCGAAGCGCCGCTGCTTCAGTTCATTCAGCCGCGCCTCGCCGGCGGCCGTGCCCGACTGGACGACTTCCGTGGCGCCGAACTTCTTGGCCAAGTCAAGGTTGTGCTTCTTGACGTCGGCCACGACCAGCTCGGCGATGGGCGAGCGGGCGAGCGCCTGCACGTTCAGCAGGCCCATGTAGCCCGCGCCGATCAGCAGCACACGGTCGCCCACCGCAATGTTGTAGGAATACCACGCGGAGACGATGCAGGCCACCGGCTCGACGATTGCGGCCGAAACGTTCGGCGGCGGCGCGGTGAACTTCATGGAGTACGGGCCGCGCGCATCGAGGTTGTCGTAGAGC
>DATKYA010000091.1:0-2089 GCA_035528775.1 Planctomycetota bacterium
GTGAAGCACCCGGCGAAGCAGATCGAGTGCATGCGGCTCGACCGCCAGGACAGGCTGTGGCTGGCCGACCTGGACGCCCGCCAGATCCAGGTCTACAAGATGGAATCGCTCGAGAAAGCCACGCTCGAGAAAACCTACGGGCAGAAGCCCCAAGCCGGCAAGCTCGCCCCGCTCGACATCTACACGCGTATCCGGTTCGACGTGATGCCCGACGGCGGATTCGTCATCACGCAAAGCCCCGGACACGGCTGCATCATGTCCCGCTTCGGCCCCGACGGCACGTTGATCTGGCAGCAGGTGGGCCTGGAATTCTGCACCAACGGCACCTACGACCAGAAGCAGCCCGACCTCTTCATCAGCTCGCTGCTGAACGCCTACCGGCTGACTGACCTTGCCAAGGGCGAATGGCGGTTTGAGGGCAACATCGGCGCCAGCGAGCAGCTCCCCGGGTTCCAGTCCTCCGGCAACCCCCGCATCATCGAGCTGGGCGGCAAGAAGTTCTACTACTGCATGAACGGCGAGCGAGTCCTCGTGCTGCGGTCCGACAACGGCATGCTCGTCCCCGTCACGATGCTCGGGTTCAACTCCCGCTCGTGGAAGGAAGACGTGCTCGGCGAGCTGACGAGCAAGGAGAGGGCCGCCCTGTGGTTCACATGGCACGATTCCAACGCAGACGGCACCATGCAGGTTGACGAAGTGGTGAAGCAGACGCCGACGACCCGGCTGGGCGGTTTCTCCACCGACGTCGACGAGCAGGGCAACCTCCTCTTCTCCAACCACAACACGCGCAGCGTCTACGAGATGCCGCTGGTCAAGCTCGACGAGCGGGGCACCCCGGTCTACGATTTCGCGACGGCGAAAGAGGTGATCCCGCCCGATGCCACCTTCCGCGGGCTGAAGCCGATGAAGGCGCTGCGCACGCCCGAAGGCAACTATTACGTGCTCGCACAGGCCGATCCGTCGTTCTACTCCACCGCCGGGCACGGCAACCGCTGGAACCTGTGCTGGATGGGCGGATGGACCGTCAGCAAGTACGGCACTGCCGGCAGGCGGCTGTTCACCGTGGCACTGCCCGACCACTGCACCGGCGTCGACTGGGTGCCCAACGCCGGCCGCACGCGCGAGCTGGGGTTCGTCGCCGGGCAGTTCACCGCCAAGAACCTCTATCACTACTCGCCCGACGGCCTCCTGCTCGGCACGCTGAACCCGAAGCACGAAACCGGCTGGCTCGACCACAACGGCAGCATCAGCATCAACCGCAACCCGGCCGACGGCATGGCCGACGTCTTCGCCGAGGAGAGCTTCCGCAATCGCATCAGTTGGTACAGGATGGACGACCGCGCGGTGAAGACGCTGAAGATCGCGGTGAAGAAGGCGGCCACTGACGCTGCGACCGGCGCCGAGGCCGAGCTGTACGCCGCGGTCGATGCCGCACAGGCGCGCCAGAAGGAGAAGGACAACCCCGGAGCCGCCGACCTGCTCCAGAAGGCATTGGACGTCGCGGCGCCCCGCGAGCAGCCGTTCGTCCGCCTGATGCTCGCCAAGGCGCTCATCAACGTCCCCGACCGCAAGGCCGAAGCACTCCAGCACATGGAAGCCGTGGCCGACAACGAAAGCTGGGATCCGAAGGCGCGGGCCGACCTCCTCATCGACGTGGCGCAGAACCAGACCCGCATGAAACAGTTCGACCAGGCGCTCGCCACCATCAAGAAAGCCGGAGCCGTGCCCGTCCCCAAGGAAAACCGCTACGACTACAAGCTCGCACTGGAGGCCGGCCGCGTGCACCTCGCCGCCGGGCAATACGACGAATCGATCAAGACTGCCGAACAGGCCATGAAGCTCCATCAGGACCAGGATGGCGACGGCTGGTTCCTCCACGCCTATTATCTCAAGGCCGATGCCCTCGTCGACGCGAAGAAATCCGACGACGCGATCGCCCTCTACCAGGACCTCCTGAAATTCAAGATCGCCCGCGAAGACATCCTCACCGACATCGAGTCGCGCATGGCGAGGATCTACACCCGCAACAACGAGCACGCCAAGGCCGCCGAAATGCTCGCCGCCGCACTCGAGAAATACAGGAAGATGC
>DATKYA010000092.1:0-4193 GCA_035528775.1 Planctomycetota bacterium
GTGGGACGAGCCCGACAACGTGGACGCGAACATGGCGCTGGGCCGGCCCACGGGTTCCGCCATGCCCCTGATGTGGGCGCACGCCGAATACATCAAGCTGCTGCGGTCGATCGCGAACGGCAGGCCGTTCGACTTGCTGGATATCGTGGCCGACCGCTACCTGCGGGGGAGGGGCCGCAAGGATCTCGAAGTGTGGAAGGCGAGCCGCCAGCCGCGGCGCGTGGAGCGCGGGCAGACGCTGCGCGTGCAGGCGCCGGCCGAGTTCATGCTGCGATGGAGCACCGACGACTGGCGCACGGTCAACGACGTGGACAGCGTTTGCACGAATCTCGGCATCTGCTTCGTCGACATCCCGGTCGGCGACGAGCAGCGCGCGCCGATCCGCTTCACGTTCTTCTGGAAAGCCGGCGAGCGCTGGGAAAACGAGGATTACAGCGTCGAGGTCGTCCCGCCCGAGGAGCGTCAAGCCAGAAAGATAAGCCAAGAAGCCAGGAAGTCACGAATCAAGAAGTACCGGACAGTGATGGTCGGCGCGGATAGTTAGCTTCCTGCTTCTCTTCTTCGTCTTCGTTCGTCTTCTTCCCTTCTTGACTTCTTTCCATGCCCACGTAAATTATTGTAAAACGCCATTGTACGCCCGTGTTTGTGTATTGACATGCCATGCCCAATGAATAGAATGTTAGACAGCGGCGGATGGACTCTGAAAGGCAGAAGTCAGAATTCAGATGTCGGGAGTTGGCGGTCGGGGGCGACGACGCGGTGTGCATGACTGATGCGTGTGCATGCCGGCTTGTTCGATTCCTGACCGGTGCAGTTTTCGACATCCCGATTCTCCGTTCCGCGTTCCGTGGTCTGGATTCCGCATCCCGTGTTTTGACTTCTGAATACTGGCTTCTTCATTCTCCGACCGTCCAGCGGCGCGTGGAAGCAAGTTCAGGTACTCGATTTGCCTTATGAGAATCAGCAGGAAGAAAGCACGGGTGGAGCCGGGAGTTCCGCTGGCATCGATGAGCGACATCGCGATGCTGCTGCTGATCTTCTTCATTCTCGCCACGCAGTTCCTCATCCAGCGTGCCCTGACGGCCGAGCTTCCGTCGATAACCAGCGACAAGGAAAAGGCATCGGAAAAGAACATCCAGGTCTTTGTTGAAGACGAGTGGCTGTACTTGGATGAGGAGCGCATCAAGTTTGACCAACTGGCTCCGTACCTCGCGGCGAAGCTTGCCGACAAGGTGAAGCCTGAAGATAGAGTGGTAATCCTGGACGCGAAACCGGAAGTTCGATACGAACGCGTGGCCTGGGCGGCAAACGAGGTTCTCCGGGCCGGTGGTATCGTAACCATGATGAAAGTAGAGGACTAGATGGGACTCCTTCAAAAGCTGCGATTTCCTGTAGTGGTGCTGGGGCTGGCCGTGCAGGTGGTGCTGGCCGGAACGGCCCTGGCAGTGGAGCTGCCGAAGACGGATGAGGAGAAGAAGAAGCTCAGCGGCCGCGAGATCACCATCCTCCGCCGGCAGATGAAGGATCGTGAAGACACGGCCGCCTCCGCCTTCAAGAACGCGGAAACCGCCTTCCTCGTCGGCGAGTTCGACAAGGCGATCGAGGAGTTCCTCTCCGTCGGCAGGGAATTCCAGGATACGTCGTTCCGCATGAAATCCGTGCTGCGCGTGGGCGACGTGTATTACCACCAGAAGAAGTTCGACCGCGCCGTCAGTTATTACCAGCGATCGTTGAAGATTCCGGCGGAGCTGTGGTGGCCGGAGGAATCGGTGGAAGATTACGCCCGCGCCGACTACATGATCGGGGTGTGCTACTTCGATCAGCGGTCGATGGACCGGGCGTTTGCGCACTTCCGGCGCTTCGTGCAGAGGCATCCGGCGAGCAAGCTGCTGGATCGCGCGTACGACTTCATCGGCCGGGGCAACATGGACATGAAGCGCTACGGGCAGGCGATCGAGGCGTTCCGGATGGTCGGCACCGCCAGCCTCGGCAAGCAGGCCCGGCGGACGGTCGCGCCCGGCGAGGAGCTGTACATCCGCGTGGTCGACGCCGACGTGGGCATGGCCACCAAGCATTCGATGATCCCCGTGCGGATCACGACGACCGCGGGCGACGACGAGCGGCTGGACCTGAAGTCGCTGGGCATCGGCTCGTCGGTCTTCCTGGCGACGATCAAGACACGGCTAGGCTCGCCCCGGCTCACCAAGTCGCTCGACGATGCCTTCTCGAAGGAGCGGCGCAAGAAGATCGACGACACGGTGCTGGCCTCCACCAGCATGGATGAGGAGGCCAACGAGCTCGACAAGAAGCTCGCCGCCATGGAGCCGCCTGAGAACACCCCCGAGAACCAGGAAGAACTGAAGAAGTTCGACGCGGAGAAGGCCAGGCTCAAGGAGCGCATCGCGTCGCTCCGCGACGGGGCCGTCAGGCTCCGCGAGCAGGCCTATGGCGATCTGTCCACCGCCTTCGCCAAGGTCGAGGAGATCCTCAAGAACTGGAATATCCAGGAACTCACCCTGACGACCGAAGAGAAGAAGGAAGCCGAGCGGCCCGATCAGGACGCGGAGGAAGAAGGCGAAGGCGACCAGGCGGCCAAGAAGCAGGCTGAGGAAAAATCGGAGACCGCCGACGAAGGCGAAGGCGTCAGCCTCAGCGATACCTTCACACAGCAGCAGATCGACGAGACACGTCGCGAAGTGCAGAAGGAGCCGACCAGCGACAAGACCTTCAAGTTCCGCCGCTCCATGCTGGAATACTGGCACGACCAGTTGCTCCAGGAGTATAAGACGCTGGACCTGAACGGCTCGGACACGATCACGGTGGAATACACCGACCTGCACGGCAACCAGAAGGATGGCGAGGTGCGCAAGGATACGCTGGACATCGCCTCCGACGCGAACATCCTGTGCGTCGGGCAGGACATGACCAGCCCCGTGATGGCCGTCATCCTCGGCGACGAGGTGCGGATCAAGGTGGTCGACCCCGACATGGACAGCACGAACGGGCCCGACAGCGTGCAGGTGATGGTGTCGAGCATTCCCAAGGTGGCGAAGGCCGAAGAGGAGAAGCTGGAGGAAGGCGACAAGACAGCCGCTGAAAACAAGGAAAAGGCCGAAGAGATGAGCAGCCTCTCGGTGCAGGTGTTTGCACAGGAAGAGGAAGAGCAGAAGATGCCGGAGCTGTTTCCGAAGGACGCTCCGAATTTCCCGACCACGCTGAAAGAGACGGGCGAGCACACCGGAGTGTTCACGGGTTCATTCTCCACGCTGCCCGCCAAGCCGGACGCTCCCGAGGCGAAGCTGGGACTGTCGCCCGAGCGGCTGGTCTACGTGGCGTATGCCGACAAGCGCACCGCGACCCATCCTGGCGAATGGGCGGCATCGGCACGGCTCGAAGTAGTGTCCGGCTCCAAGGGCGAGCACGAAGTAATCGAGATGCAGGACACCCAGCTCGACCGCCGGTCCGAGCTCGAGAAGGGCGTGGCAATGGGCAAGCTCGCACGAGTTTACATGGATCTCGGGTTGCGGGTGGACGCCCGGCGCGTGTTCGACGAGGCCCTGAAGGTGGTCAAGGCGGTTGTTGATGCCGAGCGCGGCTCGCCCCTCGGTGAAGAGGCGACCTACCAGATGTGGGACCTGTATTTCGCGAGCGGCGACGAGATCGCCGCCGCCGAAGCCTGCGCGAAGCTGATCGCCACCTTCCCCAACAGCCCGCTGGCCGACGACGCCCTCCTGATCATGGGCAAGGCCGAGAAGAAGAACATCCACGCGGCGATGGGGCACTTCAGCCGGCTGGTCCAGCAGTATCCCGATTCGGATCTCGCTCCCGAAGCGGCGTACCTGTTTGCCGACCTGAAGTCGAAGGCCGGCGCGTTCGACGTTGCCGCGTTCGAGCAGGTTGCGAACAAGTATCCGGACAGCAACTTCGCGGCGCAGAGCCTCCTGCGGCTGTCGGAGTACTACATCGAGAACAAGGACTTCGCCCGCGCGAAGGACTACCTGGAGCGAATCGCGCTGGACTTCCCGGACTTCAACAGCCTGGACAAGGTGACTTACATGCGCGGCATCTGCGCCTACCGCAGCGGCGACGTCCAGCTCGCCTACACGCTGATGCACGAGACGATCGAGAAATACCCGGGCACGTCGGTAGCCAATTCCGCGAGCAAGGTAGTTGAGCTGCTCGCGAGAAAGCTG
>DATKYA010000093.1:0-7965 GCA_035528775.1 Planctomycetota bacterium
GAAAACGTGCCATGCGAAGTTGCTCCTGTTCCTGTGCGGCTGCTGCCGACTACTTCTGTGAGCTGAATTCCACGTCCTTCATGCCGAGCAGGCGGAAATGATCCAGCGCCGCGCCGATGGCAGCCAAGCCGCCCTCGGGGATGATGTCGTCGGTGCCGTTGTTCGCGGCGAAGATCCTGCGCGCCGCCGGACCGAGCCTGAACTCGAAGTCGAAACGGTTGAGGGCCATGAACACGACGTCGACGGGCGCCTCGCCCTGCTGCTTGACCAGATACCTCTCGGCGGAGCGATCGAAGGTCACGTCGGCATGGGCATAGCAGAGCCGCCCGGCGTAGTTGTCGATCTCGACGAAGAAGGGCGCCTCTTTCCACAGATGCAGGCGGGCGGCGCCGATGGTCACGCGGCCGGGTGCATCGCCGGGCTTGCCTGACAGTCGGACCATGCCATCCTTGCCCTGCTCGCAGTAGAGGTCGCCCGCGACGAAGTCCAGGCTGTCGCGCACGATCAGTCCCCCTGTGTTGCCGTTGAGCATGCCGAGGAAACCGGTGCGGGGTGCGCCCGCCGGGTTCTCCACGATCAACGGCCCGCCGTCCCAGAATCGCGCGAGGATGTTCGCAGCGGTCGAGTTGATGAACGCGCCCGACCCGTTGATGCGGCGGACATGCACGCTGCATTCCTTGCCAAGGCCTACGAATTCGATGCCGCGCACCGCGCGTTTGTCGCCCGGCCGGTAGCCTTCGGGCACAGACACATTCTCGTAACTGATCGACGACGACTTGCCCGTGCTCGTCTGGCGGATGCCCAGCATGTCCTCGGGCACCGCGTGGCCGATGACGTGGATGCCTCGGATCGTGATGCGCTGCGGGTCCACAACCTTGAGAACGACCCCGCCCTCTTCCCCCGCCCATTGGAATTGCGTATAGTAGCCCGTGCCTGCGATGACGTAGTCGGCGCCCGTGATGTTGATCGACTTCGTTATGGGGTAGCGGCCTATCGGGGGGAAGTAAGCCACGGCGCCTCTGCCGTACTCACGGGCGGCATCGATGGTCGCCTGGATGGCGTCGGTGGCATCCCGGGCCTTATCAACGCCGAAATCGCGCACCGCGTCAAAAACCTTCGGTGCTCCGACCGGCGGGACAACCACCTTCGGACCATCCGCCGGGAGCGATCCCCCCAGCTTGCCGGCGGGAACCTGGATCACATGCTCCGTGCCGCTCACCAGCGTTTTCGCACGGTCGCAACGGTTGTTCGACACGATCACGCGCGATGCGGGATCGCTGAAGCGGATTGGGGCGTCATCGGACGGCGGATCGTTGAAGACGCAGTCGAACACGACCACCGGCCTCGCGGCTGACGTGATGCTGATGGCGCCGTCGCCGCCGGTCCAGCCCAAAACGCGGCAGTCCTGCACCGTGGCGTGATGACCGACGATGAACGCGCGCGATCCGGCCGACATGCACCGCCGCGCCGAGTGCTTGTGGCTGTCGCCGAGGACGAGATCGGCCTCTCGGCTGCCCTCGAAGCGGCAATTGCGCGCGTAGATCTCGCCGTAGCGCTCGGTGTGGATGCCGGTGCCGCACCGCAGGAAGACGCACGCGTCTGCCACCTCGTTGTAGTAGTTGAAATCGATTATGGAGATGCCCTTCGCGCAGTCGGCGAAGATGCAGTTCAGGAACTCGCTTTCCGACGTGGCGAAGGGGTTCTGCGGCCCCATCAGCACGCCGGTTTCGGTGAAGTTCACGAATGCCTCGTACTCGTGGCGCACCTTGCACTCGAAACGGTCCCGTGCGTAGTGATGGAAGCCGATGCGGGCCTTGCCGTTGCCGTCCCACACGATCCCGCGGTAGACGGCCGACGTGGCGCCGTTGCTCCACAGCATGCGCGACAGCACCGGCGGGCAGTCATTCCAGAACTGGTAGAGGAAACCGTTCTTCGCCTCCGCCTTGGGCTGCTCATGGACGTTCGCGATAGGGATGGGCAGCGCCTTCGTGCCGTCGGGCAGTTGCCAGCCCACGGCCACGTGCCCACCACCCCCGCCTTCCTTGTGCAGGATCTCGACGTGGTAGAACTGTCCGGCGGTCAGCTCGACCGGCGCGGACTGCTGCTCCTTGTGCCAGTCCCAGGCGCGCGGCTGCGTCCAACTGGGCACGCTGCAGATCAGCTTGGCGCCGTCCGGCTTCGCGCCCGGCGCGAGCCAGACCTCGCATTGGTCGTCGCCGGATACACAGAAGGTGTACTTGCCGGTCGCGGGTGGCCGCAGGTATGCCACGATGCGCTCGCCGTACCTGTCGCCGCGGTCAGACACCTCCAGTTCGGCCGGCGAGAGCGTTTTCTCCTCATCGGGCTTCGCGGGGAAGTTGGGATTCTTCTTGAGCAACTCCAGCGAAGCACCGGTGGCAGAGACCGGCACCGAATGCTCGGTGCGGCCGTCCCACACAATGCGGGTGTCAGCCCCGTGCCCGATCACCATGCAGCCGAGGCTGTTGGGCATCACCAAGGTGTCCGTGATGCGGTAGGTGCCGGGCGGAAGGTAGACGACCTTGGGCGGTCCGCCGAGCCCGTGCATCCTGTCAAGGGCGGCCTGCAACGCGGCGGTATCGTCGGCAACTCCATCGCCCTTGGCTGCCGGCTGCACGCTGGTCTTCACGTTCACCCAGTCGGGCGTCGGCTGCCAGTTCAGCACGGGTAACTGCACCTGGCCGTGTGCCCAGGCAGACCAAACAAGAACCAAAGCCCACGCTATTCTCCATCGCCATCTGTCCATACCTGATCCTCGCTTTCGTTGCCGGTGCAATTCTCGGAACGGCACCTCACGCGAACGGATATCGAGCACGGAACAACACATCGGGGTGTGCCGGTGGCGCCCCGGGGCTTACACGGCGGCTCAGGTGCCGCCGATATCGGGCCGAAGAGCTTCGGCTTCCGAGCAGGTTGGCAGCGCCAGCACGTCCGGCACGTCCTTGCCGGCCCGCTTGCGCTCGATCAGGTCCACGGCCGTGCGTACTAGGCGGCGGACGTCGGTGCCGAAACGCATGGCCGGCACGGCGCTGGCCGTCGGCCATGGGAAGTTCGTGTGCACCACCACGTCCACGTCGTCCGGCACGCGCAGGCCCGTGGCGGCGATGCCGGCGGTGGCCTGCGGCACGAGGTTGTCGTCATCGATGATGATCGCATCGGGCCGCTCCGCGCCTCCTGAACGCAGCAGCAGCTCGACCACGTTCGTGGCCCAGCGCAGGTCGACGGGCGACACTCCCTGCACCCACCAGCGGTACGTTATGAGGCCGTGCGCGTGCACCTCGGCAACGCGATCCTGGACAAAGCGGTCGCCGCGATTGGTAATGGTGATGATTGCCACGCGGCGGCGACCGCGCTTGGCCAGATGCTCAAGGGCTCGGTTATAGAAGCCGGGCAGGCTGATCGCCATCACGCCCGGCATCGGGTGGTCGCGGATCGCCACGCGTGGCATGCAGAGGTCGCGCATCACTGCGGTGCCGGTAAAACGAAACGGGGTCCGCGAGAAGATCAGACCCGCCACGGTCTCCGCCTCCACCGCCGATACCAGGTCGCGGTGGTGCTGCTCAGCTTGCCCGGGACTGCAATCGACCTCCTCGAATAACGTGAACCGGCGCTTGATGCCGGATGCTGAGAGTTCGGTATCGCACAGCCGATTCGCCTCGTTCTCGATGGCCGTCACGAACTGCGACGGGGATGGGAGGAACGGCCGCACCAGGCCGAAGTTGCTCAGGCACGGCGGATCAGGCGCCACATAGATGCCCGCCCGGGCTTTCGTGAACACGAACCCCCGTTCGCTCAGATAGCCGACTGCCCGTCGCACGGTCACCGGCGTCACGCCGTAGCGCTCCTTCAACTGGGTTACCGGGGGCAACTGGCTGCCCGGGGCGTACTCGCCCGACATGATCCGCGAGCGGATATCCGCGGCGATCTCAGTCTGCTTCGGACGGTGTTTCACCACATAACTGACGATGCCGGCCATTTGCGAGCGCCTCCGTGGAATACCGGGCGGGGCGGTATCCTATTGGACTACAGTATTGTATCTTACTGGAATTATAGCACGCATTTCCGTCCTTGTCAAGTAAGAGTTTGGGGGGAAAATGTGAGGTTTGGCCATCAACAGAGCAACCGCGCTCACCGATTTCATAGGACCTCCGTAGCAGACTGAATGACAACCCATTACTTGATCGTAACCCTTGCCGACTGGTTGGCGTCCTGGAAGGCGCCGCGATCGGCGGAGTACTGGAACAGGCGGCAGAAACTGGCCGGTGCGCCGGCCCGCGGGGCATACATGCTCGACACCTCGAACCGGAATTCCTTCGCGTCCGGCTTCATCTTAATGAGCGACATCGGAATCAGCGCCGAAATCCCGTAGCCGGGGCCGTCGGCGGCCGGGGTGATCTTCGAGGGGAACTCTGCAGGCTTGTCGGGGATGCCCACGTGGTAGGCGGCGGTCTTCACCTGCACGCCGTTCTCGTCGACACGGGGGAAGAATTTCACCTGGTGAACGACCGGCCCCGGCAGGTTGGGGTTGTTGGACACAACCTCCGGGTTGGCGAGGTAGACGTCGGTGCCGGCATCGCGGCCCCAGGTTTCGGGCGGGCCGGCGATCTGGCCATCGAAGCTGCGGATGTGCACGGCGAAGTTCTCGCCCGACACGCCCAACCGCACCTCCGCAGCCTTCACGTTCTTGCACCACACAACCATCGGCTCCTGTCCCTTGAGGGCGTCAGCCACCTGCTCCACGGTTACCGTGGCGAGCCGGGGGATGGTGATTGACGATGGGCCGGCTGGCGCCTCAGCCTGCAGCAGGCTCGGGTAGTGGGAGAGGTCGCTGATGTCGAACCCGATCTGGCGCAGGAAGAGCCGTGCCCACAGCGATCCGCCGGTTTCGTTGTAGTGCAGGCCATCGGCGAAGAAGCCCATCCGCGTCCAGCGGTCCGATCGGCGCCCGATGAGCGCGCCGAGGTCCCAGAATGCGCATTTCTTCTCGGCAGCCACCTCGCCGGCCGTCTTGCGGAAGCTCTCGGCCATGCCGGGGGCTGTTTGCGGGGCCTCGGGACAGGAGATGATGGCGATGCTGCACTCCGGCGCGCCGAGCCGGATCAGGTCGATCAGCTTCGCCATGTTCTCGCGGTACACGTGCAGCCGGCCGTCGTTGTGCATGTCGTTGGTGCCGTAGAGGATGGTCACGAGGTCGGGCTGGGCGACGCCGAAGAATGCCTTGAACGATTCCGGCTCGACCTGAGCGGCGAACTGTGCCATGCCCCAGCCCCGGCCCAGGGCGTGCAGCACGGCTCCGCCCGAGCTGACCTCCTTGCCGCGGAAGTAGGCCGAGCGTTCGCAATCCATGCCCAGCAGCACCACCTTGCCGGTAATCTTGCCGATTGCGAAGTCGCACAGCAGGAGCGGCTCCGTCATGCCGTAGGAAGGCGTGTCGGCGGCGCAGTCCACGCGCAGGAGTTCTCCGCTTCCACTCATCACGGAAAAGGCGCCGAGGCCCGGGCCTTTCTGGTAGTGGATGCGAACGCGGTTCTGCGGATTGTATGTCCTCGCGATGGCTCCCATGTTGGCCTTGGACCCGCGCGCGTCAAACGCCACCTCGATCCTTGCCTTCGGGTCTTCGGTAGCCGTCCAGATGCCATCGATGGCGAACCACGGCTTGGGCGCGGCATTGGGGCAGTAGGCGAGTTCGTCCCACTTCCCTTTCTTCTCGATCTTCGGCCCCTGCCCGGGGGGAAACGTGACCCGCCCGCCAAAGGTGTGGTAGCCGATGCCCTTCTCACCGTAGCAGCCCCAGACGATGCGTCGCAGCTCGCCGACGTAGGTGGGGGCCTCGGTGTTGGAGTCGCCCATGCACACGATGCGCAGCGGCCGTTGCCCGGCATCGGCGGCTGCAACTCCCTTGAAAAACGCCGCAAGATACTCCTTGCCCACCACCTCGGGCACCGCCGGCTTGTCGGCGCCGCAGGTCGTTCCCAGGGACACCGTAATCATTCCAGCCACGATGAAAGCCAACGCATTGCAGGCTATTCGTTTGGATCGTTCCATCTTCTTTCCTCGCCTTTCTGTACTCGAGCGTATGATGCCGCGTACCAGTGAAACCGGCAAGGCAGGAGCCGCCGGGGCAGGAGAACGCCGGACGGGCCTACTGGCTGCGAATGCCATTCTCGCGGGCACCGTGCTTATGTGCCCATCGATACGTTCGCAGGCGCCGCTTGGCCACCGACCCTCTGCGCCGGCCGCATCGATGTTTGGCTGCTTCCCGGCCAACTCGACAACTTCAGCGGAGGTCAGCGCCCGGGGGTATTTCATCAGATGGTCGAGAAGACCGGCAAGACCGGACCACCTGGCCGTTATCGGGTGATGCTCGTTGCACCTGCCGCCAGGATGTCCATCGCTTTCCGATAACGCTCCGGGATGCCTGCCCCGGCGGATTGCGGCAGATCGGGAAAGAGGGGGTAGGCGAACGCCGGCTCGCCGTTGACGCTGACCGCCAGCGGCTGCCCGGCAAATCGCTTGCCGTTGAGATCGACCGTCGGCGGCGTCTTGCACCCAAAGGCCAGCAGGAAGCTCGCCTTGTCGGGCACGTCCTTCTGCACGTACGATGGGTACTCCACGACGATGGCGTTTTCCTCCGGGCTGGCGGCTACGTGCATCAGCCCCAGGCGGCCGTCGGCGCTGATGCGGAAGGCAGGGCCGATGCGGCCGCCGATGCGGGCGGCGATCCGCACGTCGAAGGCGGTCATGCCCGGCCACTGCTTGTGGAACTCGATCCAATCGCCCTTCGGCCGAATCGCCTGAGCGTAGTCCTGCCCCTTCTCGAAGCGGAAGGCAGCCAGGCGTTGCTGCGTTGCCCGCATCGCCGCTTCGCGGGCGGCAGTCTGCTGTCGGTGGCGGGCCAGCGCTTCATCAGCCTTCACTGCTTTCCGTGCGTCGAGCGGAACGACATAGACGCGCTTCCCGCCGACGTCGGCAGACGGGATCGGCTCGGCCACGCGAGCGCCATTGCGGAAAGCGATAGGCGCTTCCGCCAAGCCCGAGATGATGATGGCATTGGCAAGGCCCGGAGTGTCGACATCGCCTTGGCCGGTGTCGATCCACAGGGCGCGTTCCTTTGGGCGCATTGTCAGGTACGTCAGGCTGAGCTTGCCGTCGGCCTCCAGGCGGACGCCTTCCGGCGTGTCGAGCGTCATCCAGGTCGGATCGGGCAGGGGATTGGCGGCGACGTACGTGCCGGAGACCGGCTCCACCTGCAGGTAGCCCATGGCGCCCGGTTCAAGCTGCAGCACGGCGCCCCGCTTCTCGAGGCGGCCCGACTCCCCCTGCTGCGACAGCGTGGTGTCGCGAAGCAGGCCGGGCGGCAAGTACGGCCACTCGCCGTTCACGCGGCGGTAGGCGAAGGTCGCGGTGTCTTCCCCTATGGCAGTGCTGGCGATTGCCGGGCGGTATCCCACTTCCATGGTATCCTGCCCGGAATGGTAGCGCACGTGCAGGATGCCTTCATCCTGCTGCCACTTCGCTTCCAGCTCGCACTCCTGCAGGTGCTTCTGGAACGCTGCGAACGACGGATACTCTGTGGCGTCGCCCAGTTCAATGACGAAGCCGCCGTAGGCGGCGTCCAACCGCGGCGAGCCGATGAGCGCGCGGTCGAGCGGTTTCCCGCTCCTGTAATTGAAAGCGTCGATCTCGAGCGCCACGGCCATCCGCCCGCCGCCTTGCAGGCGCGTGCTCGACTTCCCCTGCTTCAGGATCACTTCGTCCGTCCGGCCCAGGTCGGCCGCCGGGATCGGAATGATCCCGACGTACGCCGGGCCGTCCTCGATGGTGATGCGCTGCCCCATTTTCATCGAGAACGGCAGTGTTTTCACGGCATCGGCATCTACGTAGATCTTCCACGCGGGCTGCGCTTGCAGGTTGAGCAGGCCGATCGCCGTCTGCAGGCTGGTGATG
>DATKYA010000094.1:0-4459 GCA_035528775.1 Planctomycetota bacterium
TACGCCTTCCGAGGGCTGTCGAACAAGGACTACGAGCTCACCACCACGCTGATCCGGCTGGGCGGGAACTACTACGACCTCGAGACCCACCTGCTGCGCAACTTTGCAAAATACGCCCGGATCGATGGTGCGGGCGCCTACTCGTTCTGGGATTGGCTCGTGCTTGCCCGCCATCACGGCCTGCCCACTCGGCTGCTCGATTGGACGCTTTCCCCGTTCGTCGCCATGCATTTCGCCACGGCCGACACCGCCCGCTACGAGAGCGACGGCGTGATCTGGTGCGTCGATACCGTTCACGTGCACCGAAGCCTGCCCGTCGTGCTCCAGGCCGAGCTGAAGCGCGAGGGCGCCTACGTCTTCACCGTCGAAATGCTCTCCAACGTTTCCCGATCGCTCAAGACGTTCGACGAGCTCTCCCATGAGGCGTTTGTCCTCTTCTTCGAGCCGCCGTCCGCCAACGAGCGCATCATCAACCAGTTCGCGCTCCACAGCGTCATTTCCGATCCGCGGGCGGTGCTGCTCGACATCCTTGCCAAGCGACCCGAAAGCTACAAACGCGTCATCATCCCATCGTCCCTGAAGTGGGAAATCCGCGACAAGCTCGACCAGGCAAACATCAACGAGCGAGTAGTCTTCCCGGGGCTGGACGGCCTCTGCAAATGGCTCGCGAGACACTATGGGCCGAGGTGAGGGGAGGAAAACGACGGAAAGACGGGAAGACGGGAAGACAGGAGGACGGGAAGAGGCGAGCGAACGTCGAACATCGAACGCCGAACACTGAACATCGAAAGAAGCGGACGGCGGGCAATGCAAGGCGAGACTGATATTCCTTCGCTCAGTGGTCCTCTATCGCGTCTTCCGCGCTTTCAGTTGCCAAGACATCTGCACGTTTTTGGTTCAACAAAAAACGCCGCGACCGGCCTTCGCCGGTGCGGCGTTTGAGTGAACGGCTCGGCTTGGACATTCTCGAAACGCCCGAGCAAGCGTGTTGTCTCGCACGCTATGCTGTCGCACCCACTGCGTTGAGCGGGGTGCGAGCTCGCCTAGTCTTTCGCTCGGTCCAAAGCAGACCAAGCCGAACCGCATTAGCTCTCGATGGAAGTCTTGTCTCTCTATCTACAGTATAGCACAGAATTTCCGGAAGTCAAGTGATTCGAGGAAAATTCCGCCAAAAAAATTTTGGGGGAACTTGCCGGCTACCGGTCCGATCGCTGCCCGATGCTCCGCTGGCACCGCCCCGCGCCCTGTTCGCGTGGAACGTCGCTGCACAGCAAAGTGCCAGGCACCTCGAATGGAGCCTTTCTACGCACTCCAAATGGCAGTTCTAACGAAGTGAGCTAAGTGCCCGGCACCTAGCTTGCACGCCGCACACTCACCGCGGCCGGTGCCACTGGTGTCAGCTCGGCGCGCGACGGGTGCGCAACCCGTTCGCATCAGACCTGCGCAGCACTTGAAAAACGACCACCGTTCGGCTACAATCACAGCATGCAAAGCGACCCCGCACCGCTGTGCCAAGAGGAAAACCGCCCAATGAGGAGCATCGCGATCGCGGCCCTGGTGGTGGCATTGGCGGGCTGTGGAAGCTCAAAACCCCCGAAACCCGCAGAGCTGCCCGAGCAAGGCAAGCTGAGCTTCATCGGCACGGCACGCGCCGCCAAGTGTACGAACAACATCAGGATGATCTACGCCGCCTTCTGGATGCAGAACGGCGAGGCCCGGCAGGCCAAGTTCCTCCCGAGCCTGCAGTCGCTCGTGGACCGAAAGATCATCGGCAGCGGCGACGCCCTCATCTGCCCGGAAGACGAAACACCGCACACACCCGGCTATTCGAGCTATCAGACCGTTTTCGACCTCACGGAGAAGCAGATCCCGACCACCATCCTGGAAACGAACCACATCCTGGTCTGGGACTCGGCACCCCGGCACGCCGGCAGCCGCTGCGTCGGCTATTGCGGCGGCGAGGTTCGGCTCGTTCCCGAAGAGGAATTCCAGACCAGGCTCCGAGAACTGGCCAGCTTCCTTCGGAATACCCAATGACTTCAGACCAACACGGAGCACAGAACGAATGAACGCCCGCGAACGTTTCATCGCCTGCAGCCTCGGCGGCACGGTGGACCGGTTCTTCCGCTACGAACACGGCGCCTGGCCGACAACGCTCGAACGCTGGCGCTCGGAAGGAATGCCCGACAACGACGACTGGGCGATGGATCCGATCGTCACGCTTCCGATCAACGCGGGCTTCACCGGCACCGCATACTGTCCATCCTTCGAACGCAGGGTGGTCGAGGAAACCGATACGCAGATCGTGGTGCAGGACGGCGACGGCGTGCTCAAGCGGGTGCTGAAGGAGCACGGCGACACCTCGATGCCGCAGTTCCTGCGGTTCCCCGTGGAGACGCGCGACGACTGGGAGAAGATCCGCCCGCGGCTGAATCCCGATTCGCCCGAGCGATACGGCGACTGGCCGGAGCTTGTGCGCAAGCACGGCGACTCCGCTCGCGACTACCCTGTCCGCGTGCTCATCTGCGGGGCCTACGGCGAGCTCCGCAACCTCTTCGGCGAGGAAAACCTCGCCTATGCCATCTATGATCACCCGGATCTCATCCACGACATCATGCAAAACTGGGTGGAGCTCTACACCGGCATCTTCCGCAAGGTGACGGCCGGGATTCCGCTGGACAACGTGATGATCTGGGAAGACATGGCGTGCCGCAACGGCTCGCTGCTGAGCCCCCGGCACTTCCGCGAGTTCATCCTGCCCCGCTACCGCCAGCTCACCGGCTTCCTGCGGCAGCGAATCCCCACGATCTGGGTCGACTCGGACGGCGACGTGCGCGAGCTGATCCCGCTGTTCGTCGAAGGCGGAGCCACGTCGATCATGCCGTTCGAGGTGCAGGCAGGAATGGACATCGTGGCGGTGCGGAAGCAGCACGGCCCCGCGTTCGGCATCGTGGGCGGGATCGACAAGCGGCCCCTGGCCATCGGCCGCGACGCCATCGACGCCGAGATCGACCGCATCCTGCCGTTCTTCGTCGAGTCCGGCGGCTACCTTCCCTGCCTCGACCACACGGCCCCGCCGAACATCTCCTACGCCAACTGGAAATACTACCTGATACGGCTGCGAGAGCGGGAGGCCGAGCTGAGAAAGTGAACCGGAGCGCCGGGCTCATGCGGGGGCACGCTACGTTCGCGGCAAACCACCGGCAGGCGTGAATGCGCCGCACGGTCGTGCTCGATTGTTCAAGCGGATGAACCGGCCGTCGCCGCACGCAGGGGCGGACGTCGTGTCCGCCCGCGCGCCGGCCGGAAGGAGGAAGGCATGCTACAGCAAACCGCCACGCTGCAGAAATTCGATCTCAACACCGCCAGCCACGATGACCTGACCCAGATCCCGGGGATCGACGAGATGGTCGCGGGCGGAATCATCTATCTGCGCGACGAATACGGTGACTTCCGGTCCGCCGACGACGTGAGAGCCGTCCCCGGGATCGACGACGATCTGCTCGAAATGATCAAGCAGTACACCTTCGTGTGACATCGCAGCCGAGCTTGTCCTCGACACCCGGTCCGCTCCTGCCATCCGCCTGACGCTGCGGCAGGCCGGCGCGAGCGAATGCGGGTGCAGTTGGCTCCTTCGCTACCGTGCCATCATCCGCTGCCGGGCCAGGATCATGTCTTCCAGATTGACCACGCCGTCCCCGTTCACGTCGGCTCGCTGCGTGAGCGCCCCCGAGGTCGGGTCCTTGCCGACGTTTCCCCAGATGAGGATCAGATCCATGATGTTGATCTTGCCGTCGTAGTTGGCGTCGCCGGGGAGGTACTCGAAGGCGCCGATATCGATGGTAGCGCTGCCGTCGAAGTTGCCGTCGAGCAGGCGATCAACCCCGCCGATGTCCATCTCCGTCCGCACCGGGACGTCGTTGATGCCGGCATCGATGCACGGGGAGGAGGGCAGCAGGTGGTAATCGCCGGCGGCAGGATCCACGAAGCTCGGATCACCGACGATCCCCTCGCCCCACACGGGCGGCTTGCCCGAGCTGTAGACGGCATTCCCGGCGATCTCCGCGGCACAATACGCCGCGGTCAGGCTCCCGGTTCCGAGTTGCGTGGCGATCTGCGTGCCGTAGCTGGCAGTGTTGCCCCACACGATGCAGTTCACCGCTAGAACTGCCGAATTCCTGCAGTACAGACCGCCGCCGTTTGAAGCCGCGGCGTTGCCGACGATCGTGTTGCTGATGAAGCTGGCATTGGTGGCGTCGCAGGAAAACCCGCCGCCGCTGATCGTGGCGGTGTTGCGGGCGACGAGGTTGTTCACCAACACGTCCGCGAACGCGCCGCAATCGATCCCGCCGCCGATCGATGCCGAGTTGTCGACGATGACGTTGCGGCTGACGGACGACACGGAGCTCACGAGGGTCATGCCGCCGCCGTAGGTTTCCGCCGTGTTGCCGCTGATGGC
>DATKYA010000095.1:0-3288 GCA_035528775.1 Planctomycetota bacterium
TTCTTCCTCTTTCTTCATCTGTGCAATCTGTGTCATCTGTGGATCCTCCTCTTCGCTCAACCATTATATGCACGCTGCGGCAGGAATCAACGGGAAACCAGCGGGCCGAGTGGCCATTCGCCCAATCGCGGCCGGCATCGCAGGTTCGATCGCAGGCTCCAATCGCAGGCTCGAACACTCTTGAACCTCCGCCGCACGATGTATAGAATAGGATGCATCGAGCGATTCCCTCGGGTCGGAGATCATTGGTGCGCTCAAAAATTCTTCTCGGTGTTGCCGTCGTGGCCGTCTTCCTGTGCAGCTATGCCGGCAAGATGATGGTCGCCGGGCGGGGCCTGCAGGGCGATACGGCCGGCCAGCCCGCCGCGGGCGGTGCGGTTCCGCGAGGCTCATTCTCCCGGATCGTCTCGCTGGCGCCGAGCATCACCGAAACGCTGTTCGCGCTCGGCCTTGGCGAGAAGGTCGTCGGCGTCACCCAATTCTGCGACTATCCGCCGGAAGCCATCAAGATTCCGAAGATCGGCGGCTACTACGATCCGAACTACGAGGCCATCGTCGTGCTGCATCCGGATCTCGTGCTGCTGCTGGATGAGCACCAGGAGGCCAAGAAGAACCTGTCGAGCACCGGCCTGCGCGTGTTCCCGGTGAACCACCGCACGATCTCGGGCATCGTCGATTCCATCGATACGATCGGCACGCTGTGCGGCCGCGAAAAGCAGGCAATCGCGTTGCTGAGCGACATCCAGGCCCGCGTGGCACGGATCAAGCGGAAAACGGCGGATCTCCCCCACCCCCCTGCCCCCTCCCCAAGTGTGGAGAGGGGGAAAAGACCCCACGTGCTGCTCTCCATCGGCAGGAGCATGGGCAGCGGATCCAAGGACGCCTGTATCGCGGGCAAGGAAGGCTTCTACGACGCCATGATCGAAATCGCAGGCGGCGAGAACGTCTACAGCGGCACCGCCGTCCGGTTCCCGCTCATCTCGCCCGAGGGCATCGCGAAGCTCAACCCAGACGTGATCATCGACCTCGTTGCCGACATCGCCAAGGTACCCGGGGGCAAACAGGCGCTGATGGCGGAGTGGAACGAGTTGAAGGACGTCGGCGCGGTCCGGAACGGGCGCGTGTGCATTCTCACTGGCAACCACCTGATGCGCCCCGGCCCGCGCTTCATCCAGACCGTCGAAGATATCGCGAAGGCGATTCACCCGGAGGCGGATTGGGAGAAGTGATGGGATGATGGGATGATGGGGTGGTGGGGTGATGGAATGCTGTTACGGCACACGGCATTCAGTAGCTTCATCCACGTCCATTATGTCCATACTGTCCATACTGTCCATTATTACGCATGCAAACGGTCATCGATATCAACGACTTCTCCTTCAGCATCGGCAGGAAGCAGATCCTGCGGAATGTGTCGCTCAGCGTTGAGGCGGGCGAGACGCTGTCGATCATCGGCCCAAACGGTGCCGGCAAGTCGACGCTGCTGAGATGCATCGTACGTATCCTGACCGGAGGCACGGGCAGCATCCGGATTCACGGCAAGCCGCTGGAAAGCTACAGCCAGCGGGAGCTCGCGAAGCTGGTGAGCTACGTGCCGCAGGCCGATGGCCGCGTGCTGCCGTTCACCGTGCACGAGTTCGCCCTGATGGGCCGTTACCCGCATCTCAGCCCGTTCTCGTCCATCAAGGAGGCCGACGAGCGTGCGGTGGCCGACGCCCTCGCACTCACCGGCATGCAGGAATTCCGCGATCGGCACCTCGGCACGCTCAGCGGCGGCGAACGCCAGAAAGCCTTCATCGCGGCCGCCCTCTGCCAGGGTGCCGGCATCATCCTGCTCGACGAGCCCACGACGTTCCTCGACCCCAAGCACCAGGACGACGTTCACCGCACGCTCGGCCGCATCAACCGCGAGTCGGGCGTCACCATCGTCTCGGTCACGCACGACGTTAACACGGCCGCCATCTGCAGCAGGCGGGTGATGGCGTTGAAGGCGGGCGCCGTGGCCTACTGCGGGCCCTCCGAGGCAATGATGAACAACGATATCCTGCAGGAGATCTACGGCAAGCAGTTCATCTTCGCCACGCATCCGGTCACGGGCCGGCCCGTGGTCGTTCCGGGGGAGGTGATGCCGTGACGTCTCGAACCCGAGCATTGATCGTGGCCCTGCTGGCGGTCGCGGCCCTGGCGGTGATCGTTCTGACGCCGCTATTCGGGCTCACCAGCATCTCGTGGAGTGCAATCCTGCATCCGTCGTCCGGCGGCGGGCAGGCCGACATTTTCTGGCGGCTGCGCGTGCCGCGGGTGCTGATGGCGTTTCTGGCGGGGGCGGGATTGGCGATCAGCGGCATGGCATTCCAGGGGATGTTCCGCAACGCACTCGCCACGCCGTTCACGCTGGGCGTGTCCAGCGGGGCATCCCTCGGGGCCGCGCTCTACACGCTTTCCGGCGCACAGCTCGCAATCCTCGGCATCTCCGGGATTTCGGTCGCTGCGTTCGCCGGTGCACTTCTGTCGATACTTCTTGTATACGGCGTCACGCAGGCCAGGCGGGGAATGTCGACCGGCACAATGCTGCTCGCGGGCGTTGCCGTCAGTTTCCTGTTCTCCAGCGTGATCCTGTTTCTCCAGTATATCAGCGATTTCACGAACACCTTCCTCATCCTGCGCTGGATAATGGGCGGGTTGAGCGTGGTTGGGTTTGGGTCGGTGTTCGATATGCTGCCGTTCGTGGCGGCCGGCAGCCTGATCGTGTTCTTCCAGCGGCACGAGCTGAACCTGATGACGACGGGCGAGGACATCGCGGCGAGCCGCGGCGTGAACGTGAAGTCCACCAAGCACGTGCTGTTTTTCGCGACCAGCCTGATGGTGGGCGGAATCGTGGCGATCTGCGGCCCGATCGGATTCGTGGGGATGATGTCGCCGCACATCTGCCGGCTGCTGATCGGGCCGGATCATCGCTACCTGGCGCCGGCCACGCTGCTGTTCGGCGGCACGTTCCTGGTGCTGTGCGACCTACTGGCCCAACTGGTGATCGCCCCGGCTCAGATTCCGGTTGGCGTGATCACCGCACTGCTGGGCGGGCCGTTTTTCCTCTGGCTGCTGGTTGGATCATCGCGGGACCTGCTGGGGTAATGATCCACAGATTACACAGATGAGGAAAGAGGGAAGAAGATGAAGATTCGGGGCCGATTGCTCCACTCAGCCATCCTCTTTCTTCTTCTCTGTGTCATCTGTGCAATCTGTGGATCATCTCCTCATTCTGCATTCTGCATTCCTGTAGAAAGGAAA
>DATKYA010000096.1:0-2882 GCA_035528775.1 Planctomycetota bacterium
TCCATTGAGTACCCGATTGGGGATGAGGGCAAGATAAGACAAGTACAATCATTGCCACAATTCTATGCTTTTCGCTGGCGTTAGTCAAGGAGAAGCGCGAAGGCGTCTACCTCCCCGCCTCCGCCACGCGCAGCATCACGCTTGCTTCGCTCGCGTTGCCGGTGGTGTCGCTGGCGACGGCGCAGATGCGGTGCCATACGCCCGCCTTCAGGCCGGCGGTGTTGCAGCGCATGGTGTACGGGGCACGCTCGGCCTTGCCCGCGGGCGAGCCGTCGATGAAGAACTCAACGTTGCCAATCCCGGCTTCGTCTTCGGCCACGGCTGTCAGCTCCACCTCGCCGGTCACGGTGGAATCCGGCAGCGGCGACGTGATCGCAATCGCCGGCGGGACGGTGTCTGCCGGTCCATCCAATGGTTGTTTGCCGAACAGCCACACGATGGCCTCCCCGGGCGCGAAGGTGACGGCATCCTGTCCCCTGCCGGGTGCGCGCTCGACTCGCGCGTTCGCCCCGGCCACGCGGTATCGCATCACCGGCGTGCCCTCGGCGGGCGGATAGCGATACGCATCGAGACCCACGTTCGCCTGCTGCTGCGATTCCGAGAAGTTGACCGCCAGCAGCACGCGGCTCATCCCGCCGTCACGGGCGCCGGTCACGATGTCCGGCCCGAGATCGAGCGCGCTCGCCTGCCTCTGCAGCAGGTGCGGTTCCAGCCGCTGCACCAGGTTGAACGCGGCCGACAGCCCGGCCCAGCGATTCGTGCCGGTCTCGAACGGCTCGGAGCCCGTCTGCCCCTGGCCCGCGGCACGCTCGCGCTTCCACGACTCGTTGTCGAAGTTGTACGCCCGCACGCCGGCCATCCCGCGTGTGGCGGCGTACATCACCTGGGCGGACTCCGTCACCGCGCTGTTGCCCTGGTCGAGGAATTGCCGCAGGTGCAGGTCGTCGTCGATGAACTGGCTGCCGGCGCCGTCGTTGCCCAGCCACGGCCCGCAGATGCTCGCAAGCAGCAGCATCGGCTTGTCGCGCTGGATCACCCGGTAGCGGCCCAGCACCGCGCGGTCCAGGGCGTCCTTCATCTGCGGAAGCGACATCCCCCACTGGTAGGCCCTGCGCCACGCAAACGTGTCCCAGTAGATCGTGGCGTAGTCGGAGAACGCGGGATTGCCCATCCAGTTCTTCGCGGCTTCGTCGCTCGAGATTCCCCCGATCGGCCAGGTGATGGGCGGGCGGTCCTTCACCGCGTTGATGATGCCCATCAGCTTCACGAAGCCGTCATCCGCCATCGGCGGGTTCTTCTTCTGCCAGCGTCCGTCGGTCGGGGTGGGCGTGCCGCCCCACAGGAAGCTGATCTCGTCGACCATCTCCACGCAGACCGCGCGGCCGCTGTCACGCGCCTTCGAAAACGCGTACTGGATCGCCTGCGCCGACCACGCATTGTTCACGCTGTTGTTCATCTCGTTGGGCGTGCGGCAGATGTCGTCGCCGGTGAGCAGCAGGCAGAAGTCGTTCTCGCGGGCGGGCGCCTCGATCCGGTTCCACCACGGCTCGTAGCCCTTGCAGAACGCCTCGAAGTCCGGCGGATTCGAGCCGTCGGCCGGATTGATGTAGAAGCCGGTGGTCAGCGTGTTGATGGCGGCGGCGCGGCCCTGACCGATCAGCTCCTTGTTTCGCGTGATCTCTTGGGGGCCGAAGCCGAACAGGCTGCGAACCCACAGCGACTGCCGCGGATCGCATTTTGTGAGGATCTTGCCGCTGCGCGAGAAATGCGGGAGGCCGTCCAGCTCGTTCACCACCACACGGACCGCCGCCTTCCGGCCCATCGCCTCGAAGGTCACAGTCGTCACGCCGGGCGCGAGTGCCGTCACCGTGCCGTCCGCGTCGACGGCGGCAACCGCGGGATCGCCGCTGGTGTACGTCGCGGCCTCCTGCAGCGGCTCGGCCGAGCCGTCGGTGAATGCGACCCGCGGCTCGATCGCGAGCTTCTCGCCCGGTTTCAGGATCATGTCGGCCCAGCGCGGCCGGATCGCCATGGGCACGCGGCCGTTGTCGATGATCACCTCAAACTGCACCCAGCCCACGCATGGGTTCACCTTGGGCCAGGGCCACGCGGTGTTCATCAGCACGTGGCGGCCGTTGGGGAGCGTCGTCGTGTCGAGCTGCTCGGTCGCGGTGCTGCGACCCCACTGGATCTTCCAGTCGCGGCCGTCGATGAAAAACATCGTTGCTTCGATCGGCTTGCGCGCCCCGGCTTTCGCCATCGACTCCTTCTCCTCCTCGGGCGTCATCGATCGATCGCAGGTGACGGTCCACTCGATGGTGCCCGACAGCTTCTCGCCCTTCGCGAGTGCGGCGGGGTCGGGCGACACGAGCTTCATCACGCCGCCGGTGTTGTCCACATAGAACGGCACCCGCTCGCTGGCCGCGCTGGTCTTGCCGTTCGCATCGAGCGCGACGGCCTGCACGCTTGCCGGGCCGTCCCACACCAGCGCCGAATGCCACGCGTACGAATACGGCGGCGCGCAGATCGGGCCGTCCAGCGGCACGCCGTTCAGCAGCCATTCGACGGCGGCCCCCGCCGGCAGGTTCTTCGCGTCGACCGCGAACGTGACCGGGCCTTTCACGCGGGCATCGGGCGCGGGGGAGGTCACGCGCAACACCTCGCACAACGCATGCCCAGGCACGGCCGTCAAAACACCCATAGCCGCAGTAATCACGATGAACCGGCTCAACACCCGCAACAGCATAGGACGTTCCTTTCTTACCCCGACGATGACTTCAGGGATGCCCAATCAGCGAACCCTGCACTGCAGCCCGCTCAGATCTTCACCGCGACGCGCCGTTTCTTCCTCGACGACTCGATCGCCGCGAAGACCATCGCCA
>DATKYA010000097.1:0-2787 GCA_035528775.1 Planctomycetota bacterium
CCGCCGCGACGAGCTCACGCTGAAGGGGGCATTCGATCTGGCGCAGGTGCCGAATCCGCCCGTGAAGGATACAGTGCCGATTTTACAGCCGGCGTGGCCGGCAAACCGCGCGGGGCTTGTGTTTCTGTGGGAGACCGACGCGAGGGCGAGCTTGTGCATGGACAAGGAGCGCGGCTGGTTCCCATCGGTGCGGATGACCCCGTGGGGCAGCGCAAGGTTTGACCGTTTCGGCGCAATGCTGCTGCAGGGCGGCGCGATGTTCGCCTCCGACACGTCCCGCTGCATCACGGAGCGCTGCCGCACAGCGGGCGAATGGAGCCTCGAAGCGATGGTGACGTCCGCAAATGCATACCAGGGGCGGCCCGACCGGCCGCGGCGCATACTAGGATGCAGCCGCGACGGCGGCCCCGATTTCAGTTTCTCGCTCGATCAGGAGGCGGGCAATCTCAGCGTAGCCCTGACGCTGCAAGACGGCAATAACGCGCCGAGGGCCGAGCGTGCGCTGCTGGGCCCCGTGACGGCGGAGCAGCCGCAGCACGTGGTGGTGAGCTATGCGCCCGGCAAGCTGCGCGGCTGGCTGAACGGCAAGCTTACCCTCGAAAAGGAAGTGAGCGGGCAGCTTCCCTGGCAGAGTTCCGCATTCGCGGACGGCCTGCATTTCGGCGGTCGCATCTTCGCCGGATGGAATCCCCTCAACGGCACGATGTGGCGCGGCAAGACCGAGGGCGTTGCCGTCTACTGCAGGGCACTGAGCGCCGAAGACGCCCAGGGCAGCTCCACGGCGTATTTCGATCTGCTGAAGGCCAGGCCGCAAATTCAGAGGACGCGCCTGACCGCCAGGCTGACCGCGAAGGCAGCGGTGCCCAAGCCGGAAGAAATCTCTCCCTATCGCGATGCGCTGGTGGTGCACGAGTACGACGTCCTGCAGGTGGTGCAGGGCAAGTATCGCGGCAAGAAGATCAGGGTGGTGCACTGGGGCCTGCTGGACGCCCAGCCTGCGTCCGTCACGCGCGCGCAGGCCGGCGCACAGTGCGAGCTGCTCGTGGAGCCTTACACCGATCATCCGGAGCTTGAGGGGCAGGTGCTGCGCGAGCTTGACGAGGACCTCGAGCTCGCGTTGTTTTTCGATGTGTCGAACGGCCCCAGCGGCGAGCCGAAGCTCGCCAGGCTGGCGACCAATCCGCAGCAGGTATGGATGCCGGTGGGGATGCCCGTGCGGTATTCGCCGCAGGCGCTGGATCAGTACGACGAGAAGATCGACGTGCCGATGACGTGGAATGTGAAGCCTGGCGGCTCGATCGATGTAGGCACGGCGTATGGCGCTGGGCAACACTTTGTGCAGGCGCGCCAGCCGGGCGATGGCACCATCAGCCAGGACGGCCTGTTTACCGGCACGAAAGCGGGCACCGTGACTATCACGCTGTCGAGCGACGCGGACCCCGCGATCACGGCGACCGCGATTGCGGGCGTGGGCGATTATCCCGCGGTGTATCCCGCATCGAAGCTGCCGCTGTGCATCGGGAACGAACGCGACGCGATGGTGGGCGACATCGATCGCCTGCGGCTGTATGCGAGGGTCATGCCGGCCGAGGAAGCCGCGGAGAACGCGGCGGGCCGGAAGCCGAAAGACGAGGGGGTGATAGCAGACTGGACGTTCGACGAGCTGAAGGACGGCGCGTATGCGAACGTGGCGGGCCAGGGCCTGGCGGCCAAGGTGGTGGGCGAGGTGGAGCACGTGGAGGACAAGGACGGGAAGTATGTGCGGCTGGCCCGCAAGGGCTGGCTGGAGGTCGCTCCAGACTCGCGACTGGACGCAAGCGCGGCGCTCACCATCGAGGTGTGGGTGCGGCCGACGGAGCCGGGCATCCTCGTCGTCCGCCAGCAGGTGTGGATGTGGGGGATGATCCTGAGGGTCGATCCGAATTCGCTCGTGGTTGACGCCTTCCGCACGGCCGGCGGCCCGCTTCGCGCCGAGTTTACGTTTCCGAAAGATGGCTGGACGCACCTCGTGGTGGCGTTTGGCGGCAGCGGCACGTGGAAGATGTATGCGAACGGCAAGCTCATAGGCGAGCGGGAGGCGATGCCGGCGCCGGTGAGATAAGATCAGATTTTCGGCAAAGTACTGTCACGACAAGGGCGTCGCGATAGGGAGCGATGTCGGAAGGCTTGGGGATCTCAGAAACCTTGGAAAGCGTGGCTTCCAGCTCGATCCGTGGCGGCGGAGAACGAAAGTGCGTTCGGCGTTTCGTTCTTGGGGTCGATGTGAGCATTGCAGACAAGGTGCACCCTGTTGAGAGGCCTTGGCTCGTCCATCGTCTTCATTCCTGTTCTACCAGTACGCACCGGTGATGCCCTGAGACATAAGCCTCCGGGGCTGAGCGTCGTGGTACTTGCGCCAGTGTTCTAACGGATCGAGGGCCGCACCTATTTCGCGGGCTGTTCTCCGCAGCGATAGATTTTCGTGCTCAAGCTCATCGGCCGGGTGACCTTGTCGGTTTTCAGCGTGAAGGTGATGCCGCCGAACCAGTCGAACGCGCCCAGCGACTCGGGGATGGCGCAGGTGAACTCGCCATTGGGTCCCGGCACGGCTTCGAGGCGTGCCCAGTCGCGTGCGTCCCAGCCGCGCGGCTGGTCCGGGAGCCAGCTCACGTAGAACCAGCCGATGGCCTTGTCGGGGCAGTTCGTTACCGCGAACTTCAGTGTCTTGCCTTCGCGCGGCACTGCCGCGGCGCCCAGTTCGGGCAGCGGGGGATTGTTCCCGGCAAGGACGTGTGCGAAGAACGCCGG
>DATKYA010000098.1:0-5899 GCA_035528775.1 Planctomycetota bacterium
CGAGCTGGCGTCGGCGGCGGACGCCGTGGCGTTTGCCGTGGGTGCTCTGCTCGACCAGGGCTTCAGCGGCCCGCCCGCGCAGGCATTGGACTACTCGCGGATCGCCCAGGCGGCGCGGACCTATGCCCGGCTGAGCAAGGATGGCCTCGTGGCGTCGCCGGTTGGCGAGCTGCTCCACGCCCGGCTCGCATTCATCGGCAATGCGCTGCGCCAGCCCGACTTCTACAACTATTGCCTGCTGCTCGGCCCGGACAATTTCGGGGCCAACTTCGACCCGTCATCGGTCAACATGACGCTGAACCTGCAGCGGATCGGCACGCTGGCCGAGATCGCGGCATCGTTGCCGGAGTACCTGGGATCTGCGGAATGGCTCGACCACTGCGCGGAGCAGTTCGCCCGGATGCTGAAGATGCTGGTGGCCCCCAGCGGCGCGTGGCTTGACGATCCCGGCAAGCAGGAGCTGGCGCGCAGCGTGGCGAAGCAGTTGGCCGCCAGGCTGAGCGCGGTCGGCCGCGATTTTTCGGATGATCCCGGCTTCATCGCACTGATGGCCGCCGGTTCAGGAAAATGATGGCTGATCTGCCTGCAAATCGGGTCCGGCGGCATGCCGATACTATGCAGGTGCGTCCAGTACAGATCGGCTGTGCGCGCGCAACCGGCTGCAGGGGCGAACCTTGTGTTCGACCTCGTCTGGCTTGCCGAACATCGTCGTAGCTGAAACAGGGGCGAACACAAGGTTCGCCCCTACTGAAAGATTTGTCAGGAGAGCAATCAGTGGAGTATTCGATCAGCCCGGCAGGCGAGAAGTTCGCAATCCCCGAGAAGCGCGAGTATGATGGGGAATTTGCGCGCATCGAGAAGCTCGCACAGGCCGCCCGGGCCGAGGGCAAGGAGATCGTGGTGATCATGGGCGTGGGCTTCGTTGGCGCCGTGATGGGCGCCATCGTGGCCGATAGCGTGGACAAGCAGACGGGCAAGCCCGGCAAGTTCGTCATCGGCTGCCAGCGCCCCAGCACGCGCAGCTACTGGAAGATCCCGCTGCTGTCGCGCGGCGAGTCACCCATCAAGGCCGAGGATCCCGAGGTCGACCGGATCATCAGGCGCACCGTGCTCGAGCGGAAGACCTTCACCGCCACATACAACAGCGACGTGTTGAAGCTCGCCGATTGCGTGGTGGTGGACGTTCAGTGCGACTACACGAAGCAGGACCTCGGCAACCTCCGAACCGGCAAGACCGAGATGTCCGCCCTCGAGGCGACGATGCACAGCATCGGCGAGAAGGTGCCCGCCGACTGCCTCGTATTGATCGAGACGACGGTCGCCCCCGGCACCACCGAATTCGTGGCCTATCCGATCATGAAGAAGGCGTTCCGCACCCGCGGCATCGACAGCGATCCGGTGCTGGCCCACAGTTTCGAGCGCGTGATGCCCGGCCGGAACTACGTGGCGTCCATCCGCGACTTCTGGCGCGTCTGCTCCGGCTGCAACAAGCGGGCACGCGAGCGCGTGGTGAAATTCCTCACCGAGATCATCAACACCGAAAGCTTCCCGCTCACCGTGATGGATCGCCCGATCGAGTCGGAGACCTGCAAGATCGTCGAGAACTCCTACCGCGCCACCATCCTGGCGTTCCTCGACGAATGGAGCCTATTCTCCGAGCGCAACGGCGTGGACCTCATCAAGGTGATCAACGCGATCAAGATGCGGCCCACCCACAGCAACATCATCTTCCCCGGCCCCGGCATCGGCGGCTATTGCCTGCCCAAGGACGGCGGCCTGGGGATGTGGGCCTACAAGCACATCCTGGGCTTCGAGGACGACATCTTCAAGATCACGCCCACCGCAATCAACGTGAACGACACGCGGGCGCTCCACGTGCCCGAAATGACCCGCGACGCCATGCGGAACATGGGCGGCTACATCGCCAGCTCCACCGTGCTGCTGTGCGGTGCCAGCTATCGTGAAGACGTGGGCGACACCCGCTACAGCGGCTCGGAGCTGGTCGTTCGCAAGCTTGCCGAGATGGGGGCCGACATCCGCGTTCACGACCCCTACGTGGCGCACTGGTACGAGCTTGAGAACCAGGATACCTACCCCGGCCCCGGCCTCTCGTGGTCGCGCTTCTTCCGAAGCCAGGAGCACCTCAGCAGCATCCGCGTGCAATCCGACCTGCCGGCTGCCATCAAGGGCGCCGACGCCGTCATCTTTGCCGTCCGCCACGAGCAGTACCTCGACCTCGATCCCGACAAGGTCGTCGAATGGGCAGGCGAGCCGCTCGCCGTGATCGATTGTTTCGGCATCCTCGACGATCGGAAGATCCGCCGCTACTTCGAGCTCGGCTGCGAAGTGAAGGCACTCGGGAGGGGGCATATTCAGAGGATCAAGGAAGAAGTGAGATCGAAGAGGAGGTCCTGATGGCCGGTTCTGCACCTGCGGGTTTCCGCTCAGTGCTCGGTGCCTGAGCGTTCTTCCCCCAGAAGCACCTTCTCGATCCTTGCCAATTCTGCCTTGTATAGCTGCTGGAAGGCCTGGTAGTAGTAGTCGCTGACGTAGAACAGTTCGGCGACCTTGGCGTCGACCACGTACTTGCGGTTTTCCGGGTCTTCGAGGTTCGGGTAGAGGATCTGCATACCGACGGGGAAATCCTTGACGTGCAGCACGCTGGGGAGGTTGTTGATCTCGAGGAGCTTCTTCAGCACGAGGCAAGTCTTGAGCCGGTCAATATCGCGCGGCGTGCGGATGACGATCGCGGCGGTGTCGAACGAGCCATCATCGTTCATCTTGTTGAACATCTTCATCCAGGCATCGTAGTCTTGCCATTTGTGTGCCTGGAGTGCCTGGATGCTGAGCGGGGGCATGAGCTGGTTGTTGTCGTTCCGGGCGGCGAGGTCGAACTGCAGCACGAGAGCCTTGGGCATTTCAGGATTCTCGTCGATCGCCTTCAACTCGTTCGCGAGGTATTTCACACTGATCTGTTCCTGCTCGCCGTCATCGGTGCGGCGCGGCTCGAACATGATGATGTTTTCGGTGGGGATTTTCTCGGCGGACCACCGCGCCTTCACGATCTCGTAGAGCATGCGCAGCATGATCGTCGTCTCGCCGGGGATCCTGCCGTTCAGGATGGATTGCATTGCGGGATCGCGGGCAAGCTCGGGATTCTGCTTCGCGGCCTCGGCGGCTCCTGCGGCCAGCCGCACGTACTGCGGCTCCTCCCGCACGAACGTCAGGTCGAAAATGTCCTGCCCCCTGATTCGATACGAATTCCTGAACAGCTCGCTGGTGGCGGTGTCGAACTTGTCGGAATCCTTCGGCACGACGGCGAAGTAATTGTCGCTGTCCAGCGGTACGATGCGCGGAGTGAGGACGACGATGACTTCGTTGCGGACCTCCTTGTGGCTGGTCTTGCCGAAGAGGATGCCAAATAGGGGAATGTCCATCAGCAGCGGGATGCCGGTGCGCGTGTCGCGGATGTCGTGCGAGATCAGCCCGCCGATGATGAACGGGGTGTTGTTGCTGACGCGTGCGAACGTCTGCACCACGCGGCTGTCGATGACCGGTGCCACCTCGATCTCGTTGCCGCCCACGATGGTGGTGAGCGGCTTGACGGGTGCCTTCGAGCTGACGATCGCTTCCACCTGCATGCTCACTTCCTTCTGATCGCGGCTGACGCGGGGCTTGATGTTGAGCACGATGCCCATGAAGAAGTAGGATACGTTGAGGTTGGTGGTGGCGGCGGTGGCGACGGTGGTGGAGATGGGGATTTCGCGGCCGATGCGAATGCGGGCCTGGTAGTTGTCGAGGGCCATCACCGACGGTTTGGAGAGAATGTCGGCCGCACCCTTGTCGACGAGCGCCCGCAGGCGAATGGCAAATCCTTCGTTGTTGGCGCTCCACGCGCCCATGTCGACCGTGAACGGCGTCTCGGGGTTCGCGGTGCTGCGGGCCTTCCCCTCCCAGTATGTGATGCTCTGCGTGTCGGTGGCCTTGTAGTCCACACCCAACTCGCGGAGGCGGTCGTCGTTGACTTCCAGGATCATCCCTTCGATCAGGATCTGCTGGGCGGGCACGTCGATGATCGTCTGGATGTCGTCGATCAGGCGGCGCAGCGATTCGGGATTCTTCGGATCGTAGCATATGAGCAGACGCTGCTGCGCCGAGGTGTCGGTGATGTTCGCCAGGCTGGCCCCGCCGATGTCAGGAGTGACAGTCTGCCCGAGCGGGCCGCCCGACTTTGCCTTCGTCTCTGCCAGCGATGTCGAGTCGGCGTCTACGAAGCACGTGATCAGCGGCAGGCGGAAATCGGTGATAGCGCCGACCGAGTACGCCTTCGATGCGGTCACGCCGGCGGTCTCGGCCATCTCGACTACATTGTAACCCATGACCTTGAGCGCGCCCATGGCCTTGTCGGTCTTGATGTAGCTGAGATTGACGGCCGATACTTTGGCCCGGGCGAGGATATCCTTCATGGCCTCGGCATTGAGCGCCTGCACCCGTGCCTGGGCGACGCGCAGCAGCTCGCCGAAATTGTCGAGCATTTCCTTCTCGCGTGACGTGGCCTTGAGCACGAGCATCCTGCCCGGCCCGGTCGACAGCAGCCCGACGATGATCACGCCGTCGATGTGGTAGTTGGTGTAGACCGCCAGACGCTCCAGTTCGCGTTCGGGCGGCGGGACCTGCGAGCGGTCCTCGCTGATGCGGTAATCGGCTTCGTGAACCAGGTGGGCGCCGAGATACTCCAGCAGCGAACTCAGCGATTCATCCGAAACCGGGGGCAGCTCGATGATGGCGGCCGACTTGGGGGACGGTGGGGGTGGGGCGGGAGCCTTCGCCGGGGCACTTTTCGCCGGCGCAGCAGGGGGAACGGCTTCGGATGCAGCCGTTTCCGCCCCGGTCAACGGCTGCAGCGCCACCGCGATTACCAGCAACAGCGCCAAGCTGACCGCCGCTTTGGAGTGATGAATGATGAATGATGAATGATGAATGATGCTCAATACTCATCGCTCCGCAGAACTGCCCGGGATTCAATGTTCAGGGCTCGGCAGACCTGTTCATCGTTCATCATTCCGCCGCAAGGCGGTCTTCCACTTCTGCCAGGCCGCTGCGCTGGAGCCTGATCACCTTGTTGGCCTGATCAAGCACGTGGGCAGGCGGATTGATCACAAACGTTGTGCGGCCTTCGCTGATGCGATGGAAGACCCGCTCCTGCTCCCACCGGTCTTCGGCGACGACATCCGCTAAAACGGAATCGAGCACGAGAATCCGCGGATTCTTGATGAGGGCGCGGGCCATGTCGATCCGGTGTTTCTGGCCGAGCGACAGTTGAATGCCGTTCTCGCCGATCATCGTGTCGATGCCATCCGGCAGCCGCTCGATCAACGGAGCCAGGCCAACGGCGTCGGCCGCGGCCATCACTTCCGCCGCCGAAGCGTCGGGCTTCGAGTAGCGGATGTTGTCGGCAAGGCTGCCCGAGAACAGGAACGGCTCCTGGAACGCGATGCCCACTTCATTGCGGAGTTGGCGCAGCGGGAGGCGGTCAAGCGGCACGCCGTCGAGGTAGATGGCTCCGTTGCGCACGTCGTAGAATCGCGCCAGCAGATAAGCCAGCGTGCTCTTGCCGGTGCCCTCGGGCCCGACCACCGCCACCACGTCGCCCGCTTCCGCTGCGAAATTCAATGCGCGCAGCCCGTGCGACCGCTCGCCGTAACTGAACGACACGTTGTCGAACGCGATGCTCCCGTTCACCTGCGGAAGCGCCGCGGCGTCCGGGGCCTCCTTCACGTCGGGCTCGGTCTCGAGTACGTCCATCACGCGTTCGGCGCTCGACATCGCCCCGAGCGTGTGCCCCATCTGCGTCATCAACGTGAGCGACAGCGGATAGAGCATTCCCAGGTAGCTGATG
>DATKYA010000099.1:0-2525 GCA_035528775.1 Planctomycetota bacterium
GATGCCCATCCGCCCCACCTCGAAATAATGCTTCAACCCGTGCTTGCGTGCAAACATCCGCAGCTTCTTCGCCTGCTCAGCCGACTTGATGTCCTTGTTCGGCGTGAAGTGGTCGGGCACGAGCACGACGGCGTCGGCATCGAAGATCTTCGTGAATCCGGCCTTCTCGAACTCATCGATCGCGATCGGCGCGGTGATGTCGTTCGCCAGGCAGACGTCGACCCGCGCCGACCCGACAAACTCCCCTGCTTTCACCTGCTTGCGGTCGCTGTGTGCGGCGAGAATCTTCTCGGTGATCGTCATTCCCATAGTTTGTGGGGCCTTGGAATTCTGAATGTGGTTTCAGCACGAAGACACGAAGGCACAAAGAAGACGCCGGAAGGATCCCTTTTTCGTCTTCAGCCTGCTGCCTTCATCTGTCAATTGTCGCTGAATCCGATCCTGCGGTTGGCCTTCTTGAATAGGGGGTCCTGCAAGTAGCGCCGGTGGCATTCCGGGCAGAGGTCGAACCGGAACGGGGTGAAGGATTCGTCTTCCACCTGGCCTTCGGGGTCTTCCGGCTCGTCCAACGTCTCCTCGAGTGCCTCCATGTCGTCGTATTCGTCCGGCACGTCGGACGACTCGTAGGCGGCGTAGACTTCTATCTTGACGACGTAGCGGATGTCCTCGCCTTCGAGAAGGGGTTTTCCGCACATGTCGCAAAAGTATTTGATCATCTGGCGTCTCCCGAAGAACCGCAGCCGGCGAGGGCCGCAGCTCCAGATGCATTTCACGAGGCACCCGGTTTCACAGTTTTCCGGCAAGAAGCTTGTGTATCACCTGCGGATTGGCCTTGCCTTTGGTCTTGCGCATGATCTGGCCAACGAGGAATCCGAAGGCCTGCTTCTTGCCACTCTTGACGTCCTGCACGGCAGCAGGATTCTCCCCGAGCACTTGATCGATGATTGCCTCCAGCTCGGCGGTGTCGCTGATCTGCCGCAGGCCTTTCTTCTCGACGATCGTCCCGGCTCCCTCGCCCGTTTCGATCATCTGGATGAACACTTCCTTCGCTATATTATAGCTTATAATCTGGTCTTTGACAAGTCTCAGTAGCTCAGCGAGCCGCTCGGGGGTGACCGGGAACTGCCCGATCTCCAGCTTGCGGTCCTTCAACTCGCGAAGCACTTCGGTCATGACGAAGTTGGAGGCTGCCTTCGGGTCGACGACGAGGCCGGCGGTTTTTTCGAAGTAATCGCCCACCGCCTTGTCCACCACGAGCACGGCGGCATCGTATTCGGGCAGACCGTAACTCTCGATGAATCGCGCCCGGCGCTGCTCGGCAAGCTCGGGCAGTGTGCGGCGCACCTCGGCCAGCCATTCGTCGCTGATCTCCACCGGGTGGAGGTCCGGCTCGGGGAAATAGCGGTAGTCCTGGGCGGTCTCCTTGCGACGCATCACGGCAGACACCCCGCCAACGTCGTCCCACAGCCTTGTTTCCTGGTAGACCGTGCCGCCATCGTCGAGCACCTGCGTCTGCCGCTTGATCTCGTATTCGAGGCACTTCACCACGGCTTTCACCGAGTTGAGGTTCTTGATCTCGACGCGGTTGCCCAGCTTCTCCTGGCCGCGCGGCCGCAGCGAGATGCTGGCCTCGAACCGCAGCGAGCCTTCCTGCATCTTGCAGTCGGACGCATCCAGGTACAGCAGTATGCTCTGGAGCTGCTCCATGTAGGCGCGCGCTTCCTCGACCGATCGCATGTCCGGCTTCGTCACAATCTCCGCCAGCGGCGTGCCCGTGCGGTTCAGGTCGACCATCGAATACGTAACGTTGCGCCCCTCCGGGTGGATCAGCTTGCCGGCGTCTTCCTCGAGGTGCACGTTGTCGATCCCGATCCGCTTCGACTTGCCGTCCACCATGATGTCGGTGCTGCCTTCGCTGCCGAGGTTGCTGTGGCTCTGGCTGATCTGGTAGTTCTTCGGCAGGTCGGGATAGTAATAGCTCTTGCGATCCATGTAGGTGTGCTGGTCGATCGTGCAGTTCATGGCGACGGCGATCCGCAGGACCTTCTCGATGGCCGAGCGGTTCATCACGGGCAGCACGCCGGGCATGCCGATGCACAGCGGGCACGTGAAGCTGTTGGGCGCGGCACCGAACGCCGTGGAGCACCCGCAAAACAGCTTGCTCTTCGTGTTCAACTGCGCGTGCGTTTCCAGTCCGATTACTACTTCGTAATCCATATCAGCTTCCCACTGGTCCTCTCGTGCGGATCTTCGGCCGCGATCACTTCTGCACCAACTTGGCGAGATCGGGCTGCTTCGTGTGGAAATCCGTGGCCCGCTCAAACGCGTAGGCCACGCGGAGCAGCCGCTCCTCGTCGAACGGCTTCGCCATCAACTGCAAGCCGATCGGCAGCTCCTCCGAGCTGAACCCGCACGGGATCGAAATCCCCGGAATCCCCGCGAGATTGGCCGAGATCGTGTAGATGTCAGATAGATACATCGACAGCGGATCCGACACCTTCTCGCCGATCTTGAATGCGGGAGTC
>DATKYA010000100.1:0-2430 GCA_035528775.1 Planctomycetota bacterium
CCTGCAACGGGCACGCTGCTGATCAAGAAGCGCGGCACGCGGATCACCGTCTTCCTCAACGAACAGAAAGTCACCACCGCCGACGACAAGTCGTACCGCGGCGGCGCGTTCGCCTGGCGGTCGTCCGGCGGCGTGACGATATCCGACGGCTCACTGCAGGACGTCGGCGACATCTTCCTCACGGACGATTTCATGCGGACAACGCAGACCACGGGCCGTACCACGCAGGAC
The DNA here is from genome assembly GCA_035528775.1 of Planctomycetota bacterium. Taxonomy (GTDB): domain Bacteria; phylum Planctomycetota; class PUPC01; order JABMSA01; family JABMSA01; genus DATKYA01. The sequence goes on from DATKYA010000100.1 coordinate 232, forward strand.
GTGGAGTCGCACGGCTCGTGGACGCCCGCCTCCGGCAAATGGGTCATCCTGGGGCCGGGCAACCCGGAAACGAGCACGGCGGTCTTCCAGCTCTGCTACCGCGGCAATCCCAAGGATGCGGACGCGCGCGGCGTCTACCGGGCAGGCTACTGGTTCTGGGACGACTACGTCTACGCCGCGTCGCTGCGATTCGGCTCGCCCGACGATCTCGCCGCACTCCGGTTCTACGAGACCGCCACCGACAGCTACTTCCTCATCGAATGGGATGGCGCAGCCAAGGCGTTGCGGGCGATCCGTGTGGCAAACAACAACCAGTCGGTCCTCGCGGAGCGGCCGGCGACAGCGTTCCTGCCCGAGCAGTGGTACCGCATCAAAGTGATGGTGCTGGGCGAGCAGATGCGGGCGTTCATCGACGACGTGCCGGTGTTCACCATTCCGTTGCCCGGGGCCGTGGACGGTTCGATCGGCCTGGAAGCTCGCGGCAAGGACGTGCGATTCGATGACGTGCAGGTCTTCAGCCTGAAGTTGACACACAAGGAGTTTGCCGACTATGACGGCCGCCTCTCGCCCGCACTGAACGAAGCGCTCGCTGCAGCCGAAAACCAGGAACGCCTCACCGAGAAGTTCTCCCACGAGGCTACAATGAGGGATTGGGCGACCACCGAAGGGGCCTGGCATCCCATCGATGGCGAGAGCAACCGCGGCATCGAGTGGCATCAGTGCACCTTCTACCAAGGCACACTCGGGTGGACAGCCGGCGAGAACGACGAGCGCGGCACCGCTGCCCTCCTCCTCTCGCCCGAGCCGGGCATGCTCCAGCAGGGCTACCGTGCCATCTGCTCGTTCGATGCGAAGGCCGGCTGGTCGGACGTTTCGGTCTTCGAGGACGGCGACCTCGAGACCGAGAAGCATTTCAACGGCCCGCCGCGGAAACTCGAGATCAGCGCCGACAGCCGCCGCATCCTGGTCACCTACGGCGACGAGCCCCTGCTGAGGGCGTCCCGATCGGCGGCGAGCGCTTCGCTCGCACCATACCGCAGTTTCGCCTTCGGGCGGCACATCTCGGGCCGGGTCGAGAAGCAGATCAGCGTCACGTCCGAGAACCTGCTCAACTATCCGTTCAGCCGCGCCCCGTCCGACTGGTTCACCACCGGCACGTGGGAGTTGCACCCGCGCTGGACGTGTGATCCCCGTTATGCCTGGTTCAGCGGCGTAAACAAGACCGGCCCTGCCGAACTGTGGAACAAGCAGAAGTTCGATGGCGACTATACCGTCGAGGCGTTCGTGGCGTGCATGCTGTTGGGCAATTTCCCCCACTACAACGTGCCGATCAACTTCCGCGTGACGGTCGGCGCCGACCAGATGAAGCCCGGCCGCGGCTACACATGCATCTACCGTTGGGTCGATGGCTTTGCCGAAATCCTGCGCAATGGCACACAGGTTGTGGCCGATGCGTCGGAAGTGGATACCATGCTCTTCCGCGACCATCCGAACGCTCGCGGCGAGCACATGCACCGCTGGTGGCTTGACATCAAGGTCCAGAAACGCGGCAACGAAGTCCGCTTCTACATCGATCGCAAGTTGTGGCTGAAATTCATCGATGACCAGCCCTTGAACGGGCCATTCATTTGCATCTCCACCGAGAACAACGGCATCATGGTCTCGCGGGTCAAGATCACCTATGAGAAGACAAACGGCAAAGCTCTGCTGCTTCGGTAGGGGCGGACGGCGTCCGCCCAGGGGCACACGCCGTGTGCCCCTACTGTGGTTGGCGGCTCTCGCGGTGCTGGCGCCGTTGGCGGCCGAGCCCGCACCGCCTGCCGGCAAATCGGTCGTCGATCAGATCGCGGACCTCAAGGCCGTCGAAAACAAGTCGTACGACAACCTCGTGCGGCTGGCGCTGCTGAGCCGGAAGCTGCATGATGAACCAGGCTATGAACAATGGCTTGCCGCGGCCGCGAAGGCGGATACTGCGAAGGTGTTTACAAGCGAGCGCAGCCCGTTCGTCTACGTGCGCGCGTGGTCGCAGTCGCAGCAGGACAGGCTGGTCAACCACGTCGTCCGCGAGGGCGGCGGGATGTTCCATTCTGTGCTCACCGACGGCCGCGTCTGGGGCGTGACCCGGATCGACCCCCTGCTGCAAGACCTCCAGCCCATCCAGGTCCACGAGATCAAGGCCGAATATGCAAGCTCGCTGGC
>DATKYA010000101.1:0-3442 GCA_035528775.1 Planctomycetota bacterium
TCTGCAACGCCCTCGATGCGGCCATCGACGGCTGGCGACGGCACGGGGTGGTCGGAATGAAGACCGCCATTGCCTACACCAGCGGCCTGGCAATCAGCGATCCGCCGCTTGTGGAGGCACGCACCGCCTTCGGTCGCAAAAGAAGCGGGCGGCCCATTATGACCAACTGCAGCGGTTCCTTCACACTGCTAAGCAGAACCTAAACTCGGCTGACATACGCCGCCGACGAGCCCCGGCGCCCCCTCGGCACTGGCTGTTGCCATCTGCCGGCTGCTGTCGAATCCTCCGGCCGCCGAGTCGATGGCCAGGACCGCCCGCGAGCGCGTCGAGCGATTCTCCTGCGACCACATCGCGCAGGACGTCCTGCTGGAATACGAGCGCCTGCTCGGCACCAGGACGGCCGCAGCGTGAGGCCTGTCGCACGATCCAAACTCGGTGCGTGATCGGTGGAACATTACATTGACACCGGGCATCCGCAGTGATATAATGTCAGCAATGGACATTGGCCCATCCATGAGATTATAGCACTGTGAGATTCACGCAATACTTCCTCTATACACGTAGAAGACCTGATCGATCCCGAATCAGACTCGAGTGGATTCAGTTGGCCGTCGATCATCCTCTGCGAACCGAAATCCAGTCAGATGGTCGGATCAGAAAATGGGTGTGGATAGCGGAAGTGAGGAAGTATCTCCGTGTGATCCTGTTGCCCGATGGGGAGATAGTTCACAATGCATTCTTCGACCGGGACTTCCAGGAGTGACCAGATGAAGGTAATATACTTTCCCGATACTGATACGGCACTGGTGGAATTCTCCGACAAGGAAGTTTCGGAGACACGCGCTATCGGCGAGAACATCTGCATTGACCTGGATAGCAATGGGAACCTCGTGAGCATGACGATCGAGCACGCCAAGGAATCCGCTCATATGCCGGAGATCACGTATCAGCAGGTGGAAGAACACGAGGGGTAGCCGTTTACTTCAGGCACCCCACATGCTTGCGGTAGATCTCCTCCAGCGCCCGCACGTCTTCAATCGCATCGCTCGCGGGGGATCTGAACGGCTGGCCGTTTTTCACGCACAGTGCAAACTGCCGCATCTCCTCCTTGTATGACCAGGTGCGGCCGCCGGGAGGGAAGACGTCGGACAGCGTTTTCTGCTCGGTCTCGCCGCGGTAGATTTCGAGGCTGGCGGGCACGTTTCGCAGCAGGAGCGGCGGGGCGCACGTTTTCATCCAGCCCTTCGCGAAATAGATCTGCGTGTGCTCCTCCCAGCCGTGATAGGCCACCCAGCCCGACTCGATCACTGCCCGCACGCCCCCCAGCTCCAGCACCACGATGCCCGTGATGCCGTCGCTGTCGAGGTCGACCGATTTCACCTTCACCGGCTGGTCAGGCCCGAGGAACCAGCGGAGCAGGTTGACGTTGTGCGTGTATTGCTGGAGGTAGCCGTAGTAGGCGTTCCAGAAGTGCTCGGGCATCCATGCCGGGCCGGACGGCGGCGGGGCGGGATACGGCTCGTCGGTCGCGATGAACGGCGTGTCCAGCCCGGCCGACCAGTCGCCGCAGAACCCGTGGTTGCGCGCGAATCTGATCGCCCCAAGCTCGCCCGACTTCCGCAGGCCGTCGAGCATCTCCTTGAACAGCACGTTGCCGGCGTCGTAGCGTTTCATGTAGCCGATCATCAGGCGGCAGCCGCTGTCGCGCTCGGCGTTCAGGATTCGCTCGCCCTGTTCGATACTGATCGCCATGGGCTTCTCGAGGAAGACGTGCTTGCCGGCGAGGAGCAGGTCGGCGGCAACGTCGCCCTGCACCGCCCCGTGCAGCGAGACGGCCACGGCCTCGATGTCATTGTCCAGCGCCAGCTCGCGATGGTCGCGATAGACGCGCGGCACGCCCAGGCTCCAGGCAACTTCCCGAGCGAGCTTCGGCCGAACCTCCGCGATCGCCAGCAGTTCGCATTCCTCGAGCGCGAGGATGTTGGGCATGTGCACCTTCTGCGCCATGAACCCGCAACCAACGTAGCCCATTCTCAGTTTCTGTGCCATTGCTGTTGTTCCTTCAATTGAGTGATGATGGGATGATGGGATGACGGGGTGACGGGGCGAGCGGATGACGGGAAGACGGGCGGATAGGATAACAGGATTGTCTCGTGGCTCATTATCTCATCATCCCATCATCTCATCATCAGCTTTCTACTCGTTCTTCCTGTCTTCGTTGTATTGGTCCCACGCGATCTTCTGCAGGAACTGGGCGTCCTGTGGCGACAGCCCGCACGGGTCGAGTCCTGCCGGATTGCGGTCGGTGATGGCGGCGTAGATCACGCACGCGTTCAGGTAGTAGCCGAGGATGTTCGGATGGGCGCGGTCGGTGTGGTGGAGGTTGAGGTTCGGCCGGGCGGCCCACGCCTTCAGCCACGCGGCTCCGCAGCCCGCCACGCGAACGTTCACCGTGCGGCTGGCCGCGGGCTTGCCGGTGACCTTCTCAGTCAGCCCCGCCAGCACACCCGGCTTCTCGGCGACGACGGCGGGATTGAACTCGCGGGCGATCTCGAGATTCGCATCGTAGATCACGCGGTGGGCATCGCGCTTGCCCTCCACTTGCGGCACCGCGAACAGCAGCATCTTCGCCCCCGCCTGCTCGGTCGCCTCGTGGAACAGCCGCACGTACTTGAACATCAGCTCCTTCTGCGTCTCCGGGTAGCCGATCATCTCCTGCACGACCACCCGGTCCCAGTTGCCGGTGCGAATCGTCGTTCTCGCCCGGCCGTCGTCCCACAATCTCTCGAGGGGCGCGCCGCCGATGACGACGGCATCGGCCTGCACGCGCGGGGCATCGGCAGGCGACGAGTGCGACAGATCTTCCACGATCTCCGGAATATCGGCCACGCACGACACCTGGCTGTTGCCGATGAACAGCACGCGGATCGGCTTCTTCTCATCTTTCTTCTTCTGATCTTCCGTGTCTTTCGATTCTTTCGTTGTCATATCATCTTGCCCCTTCGCCCTCTGCTCCGGTGAACCATACTGCCCCGTCTCCACCACATTCCGCTGAGAGCCGCCGATGAGGTCGTATCGCTGGAACAGCTCGGTGGGATGCGGGCGATGCAGGATGATGTCGTTCCCGAACACGCGCAGGTAGTTGAACCCGCGCTTGCCGGGGAACTTCGGCAGGCGATCGCCCGCCTGAAGCTTGACGTCTGCCATCGGCTCGCCGTCCGCGGAAAATCGCCTGATCACGTCGCTGTAGCCGTCGGTGACGTACAGGATGCCGTTGGCGTCAACGTCGAACGCCCCGGTTCCGCCGCCGATGTGGGGCTCGCCCCACGAGATGCGGGAGTCGATGCTCCACTTCTTGCGGCACTTCGATTTCCAGCCGGGGAGGTCGTTCAGCAGGCAGCGGATGGTGCCGAGGGGGCCCTGCGTGAGGACGTAGATGGCG